>JBFGYY010000017.1:0-15684 GCA_041587095.1 Motiliproteus sp.
AGCCCGGGGTATGGCCAAACTTACCGCTCGCGACAACATGTACTTTAGTGCATGCTATTTGATGTTTACATTAACGTCAACATGTTTGTCGGGGTTATTTACTGCAGGTGTATATCGCCAGAGTGGTTGTGGTCTGCGTGGTGGCAGAGGATCTGTGTAAATCACGTGTTTCTGATGCCAGCGTTGCTTAGAGAAGTTTGCCGCGCAATAAAGGTCGCAGTGCATTGGCTTAGCGCGTGAGCGCAAAGCGGGCAGTGGCTGAACGTGAAGTCGGGAAGCCTCGCAGGCGCGGCTTCCCGGTGTCTGAGTTGATGCCGGTATCAGGTTTGGCGAGCGATAATATGAGCAGGGCGTTGGCTGCGCCTGCGTGCCTCCTGCAGCGGTGCCGCGCTATAGCTTGGACACCCCGCACCCGTTGAACAGGGCGACGGAGCCGGCAGATCGGCATGCCCCATACGGCGTGATGTTCCGTCATTGTCGCACCAGTGCAGAATAAATCCTTCAGCCTCTTCGGAAGGGAAGTTACGCACCCTGCCCTGGGAGCCCAGGTTTTCCAGCACCTGATAGCACTCACCGCTTTTTTCGATAATATCGCCGGGGTTAAAGCCCGTTGGGCCGGATCGTTGATCGGAATCTTGCATGTCGGGTTGCTCCTGGGGCCGTGGCAGACTGCCGGGTGGTGTTATGGGGTTTCTAGTGATTGGGCTTCTGTTTGACGTAAAGACGCTCTTTGGCTTCGTTGCTGCCGGTGCGTGATATGGCTGGCTTTGCCCGGCCTTTTCTTGCGATGTTCCTTTGTGACACATTGAGGGTACGGGGTGTTTTTGTGGAAGTATAGTGCATTTTGTGTTGTTTGTTGTTTCTTCTTGCACTATTGTGCACTGAGTAGCGTGCAGTATTTTGTCAGTGTACGGGCCGGCACCTTGTTGGCCTCGACGTCCGGAGAACGACCTTATGACAGCCAACAGCAACGGTTCACCGAGGGCCGCATTTAGCTGGGAAGACCCTTTTTTGCTGGATAGCCAGCTGAGCGAAGAGGAACGCATGATTCGCGATGCGGCGCGCGAATATTGTCAGTCGCGCTTGATGCCAAGGGTGCTGGAGGCGAATCGCCACGAACGCTTCGAGCCCGAGATCCTGCGTGAAATGGGTGAGCTTGGTCTGCTTGGCCCGACTCTGCCTGAGGCCTATGGTTGCTCCAACGTGAACTACGTCAGCTACGGCTTGGTGGCGCGCGAGGTTGAGCGGGTCGATAGCGGTTACCGTTCGGCGATGAGCGTGCAGTCCTCATTGGTGATGCATCCTATTCATGCCTACGGCTCCGAGGTTCAGCGTCGTAAGTATCTGCCGCGCCTGGCCAGCGGCGAGCTGATAGGTTGTTTCGGCCTCACCGAGCCGGATGCGGGCTCCGATCCCGGATCGATGAAGACCCGGGCGACGCGGGTGGATGGCGGCTACGTATTGACCGGCAACAAAATGTGGATCACCAACGCACCGATCGCCGATGTTTTCGTGGTCTGGGGCAAGCTGGACGGTGAGATCCGTGGCTTTATTCTTGAGAAGGGGATGAAGGGGCTGAGTGCGCCGAAAATAGAAGGTAAATTTTCACTGCGGGCTTCGATTACCGGTGAAATTGTTATGGATGACGTCGCGGTGCCCGAAGAAAATCTGCTACCGAACGTGAAAGGGCTTAAAGGGCCGTTTGGCTGTCTGAACAAGGCGCGCTTCGGCATCGCCTGGGGGGCGCTGGGGGCTGCGGAGTTCTGCTGGCACGCGGCACGGCAGTACACGCTTGACCGGCAGCAATTTGGTCGTCCGTTGGCGGCGACGCAATTGGTTCAGAAGAAGCTGGCGGATATGCAGACCGAGATCGGTCTGGGCTTACAGGCTTGTCTGCAGGCGGGCCGCCTGATGGATAATAACCAGTGTGCGCCGGAGCTGATTTCGCTTATTAAGCGCAACTCCTGCGGAAAGTCGCTGGATATCGCGCGCACCGCCCGGGATATGCACGGCGGCAACGGGATTGCCGACGAGTTTCATGTGATCCGCCACGTGATGAACCTCGAAGCGGTGAATACTTACGAAGGGACCCATGATGTGCATGCGTTGATTTTAGGCCGTGCGCAAACAGGCTTGCAGGCCTTCTCCGCTTGATGGCGCTTAAGTTTCATTTCGCTTAGGCAAGGAAGGTGATCATGCAAGACGTGTATATCTGTGACGCAATTCGTACGCCGATCGGCCGTTATGGCGGCGGATTGTCGGCGGTGCGCACCGACGATCTGGCGGCGCTGCCGATTCGCGCGCTGCGTGAGCGCAACCCGGGACTGGACTGGTCGGCAGTTGATGATCTGGTTTACGGCTGTGCAAACCAGGCCGGCGAGGATAATCGAAATGTAGCGCGCATGGCGGCATTGTTGGCCGGGTTGCCGGCCAGCGTCCCCGCTGCGACGATCAACAGGCTGTGCGGCTCCGGCATGGATGCCGTTGCCATCGCCGCGCGGGCGGTTAAGTCGGGCGAGGCCGGACTGATGATCGCCGGCGGGGTGGAATCGATGTCCCGGGCTCCCTTTGTGATGCCGAAGGCAGAACGCGCGTTTTCCCGTCAGGGCGCGGTGTATGACACCACTATTGGCTGGCGATTTATCAATCCGCGCATCGAAGCTCAATACGGGGTTGATTCCATGCCGGAAACGGCCGAGCGGGTCGCAGAAGAGTTCTCGGTTTCCCGCGCTGATCAGGATGCCTTTGCGTTACGCAGCCAGCAGCGGGCGGCAAGGGCTCGGGATGTCCTGGCCGAAGAGATTGTGCCGGTAAGCGTGCCTCAGCCTAAGGGTGAGCCGCATGAGGTGCGTCGGGACGAGCATCCGCGTGCGGATCTGACCCTGGAGGCTCTGTCGCGCCTGCGGGGTGTAGTGCGCAGTGATGGCACGGTGACCGCCGGCAACGCCTCGGGGGTGAACGACGGTGCCTGCGCATTGTTGCTGGCGAGTGGCGACGCTGTGGAAAAGAATGCTCTGACGCCGCTGGTGCGTGTTGTGGCTACCGCTTATGCGGGTGTCGACCCGCGTATTATGGGGTTTGGACCGGCCCCGGCTATTCGTAAGTTGCTGGCGCAAACAGGCCTGTCTCTGGCGCAGATGGATCTGATCGAACTGAACGAGGCGTTTGCCGCCCAGGCGCTGGCGGTGACCCGGGACCTGGGGCTGGCGGATGATGCCGCGCATGTGAACCCCAACGGTGGCGCCATCGCGTTGGGACACCCGTTGGGGATGAGTGGTGCGCGGCTGATCACCACCGCCGCGTATCAATTGCGGCGCAGCAGGGGGCGCTATGCCTTGTGCGCCATGTGCATCGGGGTCGGGCAGGGGGTCGCCATGATTCTGGAGCGCTGCAGCGAATAGTCGCGTCTTGAGCCTGCGGTAACTCGACTTTAATCAGGAGTCAGGAGAAAATAGCGCGCTGCGTTAGCGTAAGGCCTTATGGACCCGTTAGTGCGTACTAAGTAAGCTGTTGTCGAGAGAAAGCAGCGGTTGTGGTAACTAGTCGGGAGTGGGGTATGGCGCAGGAGATTGCAGATCTGCCTGAAGAAAATGACGCACAGAGTCAGGCGGCGCTGAAGACCTATATCAATACCATCGCCAACCGTGTCCGCGGCATGCGGGCCCAGCGCGGCATGACCCGTAAGGACCTTTCCAAGCACTCCGGTATATCCGAGCGGTATCTGGCACAGGTCGAGACCGGCAAGGCCAATATGTCGATTGCCCTGCTCTGGCGCCTGGCCGAGGCGATGGATGTGGGGTTAAGTGAAATACTCCCCTATGAATGCAGTGCCTGTGTGGAGCACCCGCCGTTAAAACAGTTTCTGGCGGGGCTCGATGCCGATCAGGAGCGTCGCGCCTACCAGTTGTTGCAACAGCACTTCTCAGCTCCTCCGTCAGGTGACAGCGAAACCGGTTTTCAGGGGGTGGCCCTGATTGGGCTGCGTGGCGCCGGTAAAACAACGCTGGGTAAGTTGCTTGCCGAGCGAACCGGGACCCCCTTTGTACGCCTTAGCGATGTGATCGAACAGCAGGGAGGACTGGAACTTCACGAACTGTTTACCCTGTTTGGCCAGAAAGCCTACCGCCGTCTGGAGCGTCAGGCGATCGACCATATCTTGCAGAGCTATGACAAAGTCGTGCTGGAGATCGGTGGCAGTCTGGTGTCGGAAAAGTCGACCTATAGCCGTTTGTTAAATTCCTTTTTTACGGTCTGGGTGCGTGCCAAACCCGAAGAGCATATGAGCCGGGTCATGGCGCAGGGGGATACCCGTCCCATGGAGGCAAGCCAGAAGGCCATGGACGATCTGAAACTGATTCTTGCCGAGCGTGAGCCTTACTATATGGCCGCCAATGAGGTCCTGGATACATCGGGTCGCAGCGTCGAGGCCTGCGCGCAGGAGCTGATCAGCAAGTGTCGCCTGTAGTCGTTTACCTGGGCGCGGGACCGTTCCGTTACAACCCGCCAGGTTAACGCCCCCGCCACGGCGGAGAGCTATTCAGTCTGAATGCGCTAGCCCGGTCGCATTACTCAATCATGGCTTCGCTGGCCTCCCGGTATACCGGGCAAAGAGGAACTTCGATGGCTGCATCTCTGCATTTTCCGTTTGCTTCGCCGCCTGCGCCGGGTGAACTGATTCCTGTTGCTGAGGGCGTTTTCTGGATTCGTATGCCGCTGCCGTTCGCCCTGGATCATATCAACCTCTGGTTGCTGGAGGAGGCGGATGGCTGGACTCTGGTGGACTGCGGGATCGGTACTCAGGCGGTTAAGACACTGTGGAGCGAACTGCTGCAGGGACCACTGGCCGGCAAACCGATCACACGGATTATTGTGACCCATTTTCATCCTGATCATCTGGGGCTGGCAAACTGGCTGGCGCAGCAGTTTGACGCGCCGATCCTGATGACCCGTGAGGAGTTTGCCGCCGCGCAGACTCTCTATCATGCCTCCCCCGAGCTGCGCGGCAGTCAGCAGCGGCAGTTTTTTTCTGCCCACGGTCTCAGCCCGCAGAAGGTGGAAGAGGTCACCGGGTCCGGCAACCCCTACCGTCAGAGCGTACCGTCGCTGCCCGTGCGGATTGAGGTGCTGGATGCGGGCAGTGAATTGCTGATCGGCGCACAGCGCTGGCAGGCACTGATCGGGCGCGGCCACTCACCCGAGCACCTGTGCCTGTTCTGTCCGGCGCTGGATCTGTTGATCGCCGGGGACCAGATGCTGCCGACCATCTCGCCCAATGTCAGCGTGACCTTTATGGCACCGCAAAGTGAACCGTTAGGGCTGTTTCTGGCGTCACTGGGCAGGTTGCGTGCGCTGCCGGCAGGGGTGCGCGTACTGCCCGCCCACGGTCTGGTATTTGAAGGTTTGCACGCTCGAATCGATGCCTTGCAGAGCCACCATGATGAGCGTCTGGCATTATTGATCGGTGCCTGCGCCGAGCCGCTGTGTGCGGCGCAGACGCTGCGCATCCTGTTTAACCGCCAGTTCAGCGGCCATGAGATGTTTTTTGCCCTCGGCGAGGCGGTTGCGCACCTTCACTACCTGGTTGCACAGGGGACTCTGCAGCGGGTTAGCGATGACGAGGGGCGATTGTTATTCCAGACTCGCGCACAGGCCGATATTCAGGGGTGAAGATGTGGAATGGTCTGAAATAGGCCATGATTAACAGGCTTCAGGCTGTCTAAGATTTTAATTAAGTGGCGCTGACATTGAGCAAGGAACGCACGTATCGAAGGTGGTCTTATCAATAGGTAGGATCCGGGAGGCTGCGGTGACGTTTCTTGCGGGGTTGACGAGAAAAGCGGTGTGCGCCCTTGGCGTATTTCTGATCGACCTGACCTTTGCTGTTGGCGTGCAGGCGGACGCGTCGATGCAACTGATCGCCGGTGATTTGTCCCCCTATGCAACTCTGAAAAACAATCAGCCCGAGGGGTTGGGTGTTGATGTGTTGCGCGAAATGGCCGCTCGGCTTGGGCAGCCAGCGACGGTAAGTGTCATGCCGTACCGTCGTGCATTTCTCAACGCCCGGCGCCAGCCGAATGTGCTGATGACACCCGTGGCACGGGTAGCGGCCAGAGAGGGGACGCTGCGCTGGGCGATGCACTACATCGATGATTTGTTTTTCTATGTGACCCGGTCGGGGTCGGTACCAATGACCCATAACAACGCGCGCTTGCGCGGTGACATCGCGGTGCTGGGGGGCTCAGCTCCCCTAGCTGAATTGCAGCGTGCCGGTATCCGCAATTTTCAGCAACAAACCACCGACACCGTTAATATTCAGATGCTTCAGAGCGGGCGGGTCGATGGCTGGTTTACATCCGCCATTCTGCTTGGGGCCGCGTTCAAGGCCAATCCGCAGCTACACCGTGAAGACTTCGTAATCGGTCCCGTCCAGAGCCGCCACTGCGTCTATATTATCGCCTCAAAAAACACTAGCGACGCGAGCCTGCAACCCTGGCTACGCGCGTTTGCTGACGTAGAACGCGATGGCACCCTGAAGCGCTTGATTGAACGCCACCTGAGCGAAGCGCTAGCTCGTCGGGTCATGCCGGTCGGTGAGTACGCTTGCGAACCCGCGAAGCGTGTTGAGCAAGCGCTCTGATAGTGGGTGCCTGCCCGCTTGGTATAGGCACGCAGGCAGTGACATTAATAGCTCTGTAAACGGATTTGTTGTCAATAGAGTTGCTGTAAATGGTGTCGGCGCAAGCAGGGCATGCGGACTATTCAGCGCCAATGTCAGAAACGGGCGGCTAGGGTCGCAGCTTGTCGCCTGACCCAGCTTACCGCGTTGCGTCGCTTGTTACGCGCCGGGTATCAGTCCGGCCTGAGTTACCAGGGCCGGCAGGCTGTCGGCGCGCATTTTTGACATAACCCGGGCCCGGTGCACTTCGACGGTTTTGGGGCTGATGCCCAGTTCCTCGGCGATAATTTTGTTGGCCTTACCGGTGACAACCAGCGCCATCACCTGCTTTTCGCGCCGACTCAGCGTTTCCCAGTTGCGGATCACCTGATCGGCGGCCAGATCTTCGCTGGCCCACTGCTTGCTCACCTGCATGGCATTGTGCACATGGTCCAGCAGCAGCTGGTCATCGAAGGGCTTTTCGATAAAGTCCAGTGCGCCGTTTTTAATCGCGTTGACCGCCATCGGAATATCGCCGTGACCGGTAATCACGATGATCGGCAGGCGTATGGCGCGGTTTTTGAGTTCCTGCTGCAACGCCAGGCCGCTGATACCGGGCATGCGAACATCCAGTAACAAGCAGCCGTCGGTGCCGTCGTAGGCCTCAAGGAAGGCTTCGCCTGAGGCGTAGCTACGAATGGGGTAATCCAGCGCGTCCAGCAGCCAGGTCAGGGAATCTCGAAAGTCATCGTCATCGTCGACAATAAACAGGGTCTGTGATGCAGCAACAGGCTTAGACATAGTGGTTAACGATCCAGAGGCAGCTTAATGGTAAAGGTCGTGCTTTCCGCGCCGTCTGATTCGGCCAGCAGATGCCCTCCGTGTGCTTCGATGATCGTCCGTGAAATGGATAAGCCCATGCCCAATCCGTTCTCTTTTGAGGTAAAGAACGGTTCGAACAGGCTTTCCAGTTGTTCTGCTGTGATGCCGATGGCGTTATCGATCACCTGCACCAGCAGTTCGCGCGGTTTTTTTATGGTGCGTATTGTAATGGTTTTTTCCGCGTTGTCGCAGCCCTGATAAGCTTCTATGGCATTTCGTAACAGATTGAGTATCACCTGTTCTATCTGAACCTTATCTGCGTGGATCTGCGGATCGCGATCATCGAAGCGGAAGTTAAACCGGATACCGGCGGTAATGGCCTCTTGTTTGAGAAAGTGGGCGATCTCTTCGCAGGCAGCGTTGATATGGAAATCCATGCGCTGGTACTCGGTCTTTTTCACGAAACTGCGCAGCCGCTTGATGATATCGGCGGCGCGCACGGCCTGTCGGGCAATGCGTTGCAAGGCGTTGCTGACCTGATCGGCGCGGGTCATGCTGCCCTCGTCGATGCGACGCAGGCAGCCGCGACTGTAATTGAGGATAGCGGCCAGTGGCTGATTAATCTCGTGCGCAAGCCCCGTCGCCATCTCGCCGACGGACATCAGGCGGGCGATATGCGCCATCTCAAGCTGATGCTGCATCACCTCTTCTTCGGCCTTCTTTTGATCGGTGATGTCGCGGCCGATCACCGAGTAATACTCCAGAACGCCTTCCTCAGTCTTGTGGGCGATAACCTGGTGTATCACCGCGATGCGGTCGGTCATGGAGATAGGTTTAAGGGGCAATTCGCCGCGCCAGGAACCCTGACGGCGGGCGACCGGGAATACGCTGGAATGCAGCTGGTTGCGTACCTCTTTTTGCAGTAATTCATTCAGGTCCAGCGTTGGAAAGCGCGACTTGTCGATGTTCATGGTATGGATGGCGGCTTCGTTCAGGTATTCCACCTGACCGCGAGGGTTGCAGAACAGGACCAGGTCCGATGAGGCTTCGACAACGCGAGCCAGCCGGCTCAGCGTGCGTTCGGCAAATACCCGCTCGGTCACGTCGCGTGAAACACTGATCACCTCTTCCAGTTCACCACTGTCGGGGTCGCGGATACTGCGGCTGGTGGTTTCGAGCCAGATGTAGGAGCCGTCTTTGTGCTTAAAGCGGTAGATGTTGGTGTAGACCCCCTCCCGGTAGATCACCGTGCTGGCGCGCTGTTTCCAGGTGTCGGCATCGTCAGGGTGAAACAGCTCCTGGGCGGAGGTGCCGATGATCTCATCGCGGGTATAACCGAGTATCTTTTCAATCGCCGGGTTGACGTCGATAAAGCGCCAGGTATCGGCGGTATGACGAGAGATCAGGTCCGGAGACTTTTCGGCCAGCTGCCGGTAACGATCCAGGGGTTGATAGGTATCCGGTGAATCCATTGTCGCTAGCCCTTTTGGCCTGGTTGAAAATTAGCCGGCGCAGCCAGCTAAATTTCGAGCTGTCGCCTGTCGTTCTAGTCCCTTGGTCTAGTATGCTTGCTCTAAACTAGGGAAAACCCTTATTATGGGCGGATTGGTAACCGGTCTGGCCCCGCGGTGTGATAACGATTCATCCGGTTGATTCGCTAATATTCACTTCGTCATCGCCAGTTAGCGGTTATTTAAACAGTTTAACAACAAATGCACATGGAAGGGTAAACCCGTATGCCACTGACCACAGCCAATCCTTATGAGCAGAATCTGGGCCAGAATGCTGCTAATTATGAGCCTCTGTCTCCCCTGAGTTTCCTGGCGAGGACTGCTTCGGTATATCCCGAGCGTACCGCCGTGGTGCATGGTGATGTACGCCGCAACTGGGGGCAAACCTACACGCGGTGCTGCCAGCTGGCGAGTGCGCTGACAAAACGCGGCATTAACAAGGGCGATACCGTATCGATTATCGCGCCAAATCTGCCTGAGCATTTTGAAAGCCATTTCGGGGTGCCGATGTCCGGTGCTGTGCTCAACTCGATCAATACCCGTCTCGATTCTGAAGCGGTTGCGTTTATTCTGCAGCATGCCGAAACCAAAATTCTGATCACCGAGCGCGAATTTACCGACGTGGTCAAAGGCGCATTGGCGTTACTCGACAATAAGCCGTTGGTGATCGATATTGACGACCCGAGTTTTGACGGCGGTGAACTGATCGGCGACATGACGTTTGAAGACCTTCTGGCCGAAGGCGATGCGGATGATGGCTGGCAGGGGCCGCGCGATGAATGGGACGCGATCACCCTCAACTACACATCCGGCACCACCGGTAACCCTAAAGGCGTGGTTTATCATCACCGCGGCGCATACCTGAACGCAGTGAGTAATGCGCTCTCCTGGAATATGGGTGAGCATCCGGTGTATCTCTGGACCCTGCCGATGTTCCACTGCAACGGCTGGTGTTTCCCCTGGACGATTGCCGCCAATGCCGGTACCAGTGTCAGTCTGCGTCATGTGCGCGCCGAGCCGATCTACCAGTCGATCCGTGAAGAAAAAGTTAATCATTTCTGCGGTGCGCCTATCGTACTGAATATGCTCAACAGTGCCCCGGCCGAGCTGAAGCAGGATATCACCCACCAGGTGAAGGTGATGACGGCGGGAGCCGCGCCACCAGCCTCGGTGATTCAGGGCATGGAAGATATGGGCTTCAAGGTGACCCATGTGTACGGGCTGACCGAGACATACGGACCTTCTGTTGTGTGTGCCTGGCACGATGAGTGGGATGAGAAAAGCGCCGAAGAGAAAGCCAAACTTAAATCCCGTCAGGGTGTTCGCGCACCGATGCTGGAATCACTGATGGTTGCCAACCCCGAGACGATGGAACCCGTGGCCCGCGATGGCAAGACCATCGGCGAGATCTTTATGCGCGGTAATCTGGTGATGAAGGGTTATCTGAAGAACCCGGCGACCAGTGAAGAAGCGTTTGCCGGCGGCTGGTTGCATTCCGGCGATCTGGCGGTGTGGCACGAAGATGGCTATATCGAAATTAAGGATCGCTCCAAGGACATCATCATATCCGGCGGTGAAAACATCTCCAGTATTGAAATCGAAGATGTGCTGTTCAGCCATCCGGAAATTATGGAAGCGGCCGTTGTCGCCCGTCCCGATGAGAAGTGGGGCGAGACGCCCTGCGCCTTTGTGACACCGGTGGCGGGAGCCGAGCTGAGCGAAGAGGCGGTGATCGAATACTGCCGCGCCCATATGGCACGCTTCAAAGTACCGCGTAAGGTGGTTTTTTGTGATCTGCCAAAGACCTCAACCGGCAAGGTGCAAAAATTTATTCTGCGCACGCAGGCCTCTGACGCGTAACCCGCGCGCAGGTATGTCCGGATCTGACAAAACAGTCAGATCCGCCTTCACTAGAACTCAGGCAGCTTACGCCGATACGGGTCAGTTGCCGCACAGGTGCAATAAGCAAGGATTTGGTCATGGCCGAGTATAAAGCCCCGCTGGACGAGATGAACTTCGTTCTGAATGAATTGGTTGCAATGGAGCGCATAGCCGCTTTGCCGGGTTATGAAGATGCCACACCCGATATGGTTGCGGCGATTCTGGAAGAAGCAGGCAAACTTACCGGCGGTGTTCTGTCCCCTCTGAACCGGGTCGGCGATGAAACCGGCGTCAAGCTGACCGAGACCGGTGATGTTCCGACCCCGGCGGGTTTTGCCGATGCCTACCGCCAGTATGTCGAGGGTGGGTGGGGGACACTGCAATTTTCTCCTGATCACGGTGGTCAGGGGATGCCACAGGTCCTATCTGCCGCTGTTTCCGAGATGGTTCAGTCGGCGAACCTCAGCTGGGGGCTCTGCCCGTTACTGACTCAGGGCGCCGTTGAGGCGCTGGAAGCGAACGGCAGCGACGCCCTGAAAGCGATCTATCTCGAAAAGATGATCAGCGGCGAGTGGACCGGCACCATGAACCTGACCGAGCCTCAGGCCGGTTCCGATCTGGCCGTGCTGCGCTCCAAGGCCGAGCGGGAAGGGGATCATTACCGGATCTCAGGCCAGAAGATCTTCATCACCTGGGGTGAACATGATATGACCGACAATATCATCCACCTGGTGTTGGCGCGCCTGCCTGATGCACCGGCCGGTGTGCGGGGTATTTCGCTGTTCCTGGTGCCCAAATTTCTGGTCAACGCCGACGGGTCGCTGGGCGAGCGTAATGACTGTGCCGCCGTCTCGCTGGAACACAAGATGGGTATTCATGCCAGCCCGACCTGCGTGATGAGCTTCGGCGATAACGGTGGCGCGATTGGTTATCTGATCGGTGAAGAGAACAAAGGCCTGGCCTGCATGTTTACCATGATGAACAACGCGCGCCTGGGTGTGGGGATGCAGGGTATCTCTCTGGCCGAACGTGCCTATCAGCATGCGGTGGATTATGCCCGTGACCGGGTGCAGAGCGTTGCGCCGGGACACAAAACGCCGGGACCGATCATTCGTCACCCCGATGTACGTCGCATGCTGTTGACCATGCGGGCTCTGACTGAAGCGGGCCGCGCCCTGACCTATACCGCCTATGCGGGTCTGGATATGCAGCGTGCCAGTGCAGATTCTGCCGAAGTTCAGGCGCAGGCCGCGCGGGTTGCGCTGCTAACGCCGGTTGTTAAAGGCTGGGGTACCGAGCTGTCACAGGAAGTCACCTCCCTGGGAGTTCAGGTTCACGGTGGAATGGGCTTTATCGAAGAGACCGGCGCCGCCCAGTTTATGCGCGATGCGCGTATTCTGCCCATCTACGAAGGTACCAACGGCATTCAGGCGCTGGACCTAACCGGTCGCAAGACGCTGTTTGATAAAGGTGCGGCGATGGACAGCCTGATTGCCGAGATGCAGGAATGTATCGCGCAGGCCGGCAAAGGCAGCAGCGCGCTGCAGACAATGGGCGAGTCGATGCAACAGGCGGTCAAGGCGCTGCAGCTTGTGAAAACCCACCTGTTGGAGCATGCCGATAGCGATCCTAGCCTGCCCGGTAGTCTGGCGTTCAATTATCTGATGCTGACCGGAACGGTCTGCGGCGGCTGGCAGATGCTGAAGTCGGCATTGGTGGCAGAACAGAAGCTGGCGGAGAACGACCTGCCGTTCCTGCGCGCCAAGCTGATCACAGCGCAGTTTTATATGGAGCAGATCCTGCCGCGCTACAAGGCGTACGCGGATACCGCCGTCGCACCTTGTGCAACGCTGATGACGATGGATGAAGAGCTGTTCTGATCGGCTGATTTTGGGCTCGTTATAATACGGGGGGCTTCGGCTCCCCGTTTTTATTGATGGTATGAGCCGGCGGGTGGTGGCGTACACAGGTCAGGACGCCAATGGCAGGTATTCGGGCTGCCCCCCTCGCTAAAGATTGCACGTCTTCGACTTTGCAGCGACAAGCCTCGCAGCCAGTTGAGGGGTATTGGAATAAACTCTATACTCGTCTGGCTAACAAAAAGCTTCAATTCGGTTTTTTACTTTTTTCAATCAACGCAGGTCGCTAGGGATATGCGGTTTGAACAGGCATCTGGGCGTATCAGAATTATTGTCGTCGGCATCCTAATGTCGATTGCTCTGATGTTCCCGCAGACACATATCGCCTCGCACAACCCGCTGGCCAGCAACGACGCAGGTATAGAGCGGCATCTGCAGCTGAAATTCGACGATTCCGACTTAACCGCGCACACGCATCATAATGGCACCTATGAAGAAGCTGATCCGGGTCATCAGCATGGGCATAACAGTGCCGACCATAGCCACCATACTGTTTTTATAAGCGCCTATGACGTAGCGACCGGATCCAAGTTCAGCATTTGGCCCTCAGCCTATAAACGTAATCATCTATCTCCATTCCCCTTCCAGTGGCAACGTCCTCCTAAACACCCTGCTGTTTCTTAAAAAGCCGCAACCGCGGAGTCTTTTACAGATCATTGTGAGTTAATTTATGAAGATACCTGTGTATTCGGGGGCTTTGTCGTCGCTTGTCGCGCGGCAAAAGCTCTGGGCTGCCCTTATGGGGTTACTGTGTTTAATGCTGTTTCAGGAGAGCGCTTTAGCGCATGGTGTTGCCTCCGGCGATCAAGGCTACATTCAGGAAGTAAGCGGGATAAATTTGCTGCCGTTTACTTACCTGGGAGCCAAACACATGGTCACGGGCTACGACCACTTGCTGTTTCTGTTCGGTGTGATCTTCTTTTTGTACAGGCTGCCTCATATCGCTATCTATGTGAGCCTGTTTGCCATAGGTCACTCCACTACCCTGTTGTTGGGCGTCTATTACGACATCCCCGCTAATGCTTATCTGATTGATGCAATTATTGGTCTCTCGGTGGTCTACAAAGCATTAGACAATCTCGGAGCCTATCAGCGTTGGTTCGGGTATCAGCCCGACACCAAGCTGGCGACACTTGTCTTTGGACTTTTCCATGGTTTTGGACTCGCGACCAAAATCCAATCGTTTGAGATATCCCCGGACGGTCTGTTGGCGAACCTGGTTGCCTTTAATATCGGTGTTGAACTGGGCCAGTTGCTGGCGCTGAGCTTTATTCTGATTTTGATGGGATTCTGGCGGCGGCACCCAGGTTTCTTCAAGCATGCCTATAGCGCGAACGTTTTTTTGATGGGGGCCGGTTTTATGCTGGTCGGCTATCAGATGACCGGTTATTTCGCAGCGTAATTAAATAGCGACGTGAACGTAAAGAATACGAAAGAGGTTTTTATGTACAACTCAGACTTACCAACCAGAGCCGAACTGCCGACGAGCAAGCAACTGCTCCGCTCAACGCTGATTGCTGCAGCGTCGGCCATTTTTTTGTTGATTACCACTGTCCTTCCCGCTGAATACGGAATCGACCCGACAGGTGCCGGGCGTTTTCTGGGGCTGACCACCATGGGCGAGATCAAGGCTTCACTGGCTGACGAGATTGCCCAAGACGCCGCCACAGAGCAGAATGCACCTCAGCTCACGGCCAGCGACCCCGTGACGAGTAATAAGCAGGCTACGCCTTCTGTCCCGTTAATAAGCGCCGCAACCGCGAAGACTCCAGAGGCACAAGTACTCGCGTCATCTGCAGCTCAGCCTTTTGTTATGCCTCTTGCTTCAGATCAGACAGTGATCGCGCTTAAACCAGGCGAAGCATCCGAAATCAAGCTGGGGATGTACAAGGGGGCCACCGTCAGCTATGAGTGGATCGTGGCGGGAGGCACCGTCAATTTTGATACCCACGGTGATGCTCCCGGACTGGACTATCACGGTTACGGCAAAGGGCGTAATTCTGCGGGAGATAGCGGAGAGCTTGAAGCAGCTTTTGATGGTAAACATGGCTGGTTTTGGCGCAATCGCTCTGCCGGCAGCGTTACGATAACCCTGACCACCGAAGGGGACTACGTGACTATTCAGCGCATGATGTGAAAGGACGCCCCTTCGTTGCTACGTCACGAAGGGGCGTGTGTTCCGTGCAGCCCGTGTGCGCGGGAAGCATGACTACATGCCATTGTTAGCGGGCGCCAACGGGTGTCGTAGCCATGATTACAACCTGAACTGGCGGATCGCGTCCTGCAACTGCTCGGCTTGCTGATTCAGTGAGTCTGCGGTGGCGGTCAGCTGCATCGAGGCACTGCTGTTTTCTTGCGACGTCTGGTCCATCTGGCCCATGGTGATACTGATCTGATTGACGCTTTCCGACTGCTCCTGGCAGGCAAGGGCGATATCCTGCACGTTTGCGGCGGTCTGTTGGATCTGCGGCTCCATACTGCTGATCAATTCGCCAGCGTGTTCGGCTACCCGGACGCTGTTAGTGGCCAGTTCGCTGATCTGTTGCGATGAGGCCTGACTTCTTTCGGCCAGTTTTCGCACTTCGCTTGCCACGACCGCAAAACCCCGGCCATTAGGGCCGGCGCGGGCGGCCTCGATAGCGGCATTAAGCGATAGCAAGTTGGTCTGATAGGCGATATCTTCGATGAAATTAATTTTCTCCGCGATCTCGCGCATGGCGGTCAGTGTTTGGTCGACAGCCTGCTCGCCTTCGTTGGCTTGCTGGGCACATTGCAGTGCCAGTTGTTTGGTGGCGATGACATTGTCGGTGGTGATATTCGTGCTGGCTGCGATCTGTTCCAGGCTGGTGGATGTTTCAGCCACCCCCGCAGCCTGGCTTTCTGCCTGACGTGCCAG
>JBFGYY010000018.1:0-15644 GCA_041587095.1 Motiliproteus sp.
CCGGCAAAGATCATAAAAGCCCCCTCAGATATAAAGGGTTCGTCCATAAGTAATCGATCCATTACCAATTGATTCCCGCGCTATAGTCATAAACATTTAATGCCGCTGCTTTCCCAATAGCATCACCAGCTTTAGATGCGCCATAACCTAAAGCCACAGCGGTCCCTATAATCAAAACCCAGCCAACAGGTGTTGCCAGCATCGTGATACCAAGACCTACGTTTATAACCGCAGCTCCAACAGATGCTCCTGCCGCAGTGCCAAACCCAAACCCCGTGGTTTCGGCAACCGCACTTCGCTGCCAGTTTTCTCCGGCTTTATAATCCCCGTAGACGTTATTCGCACGCATGCCGGCATCGATCATGATCGCGCCTTTACCCGCAACGCTGGCGACGCGTTCGAAGTTTCGAATCAGGTAAAATTCCTTGGTCGAGGTAAGGCGAATCGGTTCGTAACTTCTGGCCCCTTTGGCGACATTAATGCCGCGCTGGGAACTGGACCAGGCCGTGCCGCGACTGCGGGCCTTTGCGACCCCCATGTATCTGTCCAGTTCAACACGAAATGTCACATTCAGTTCACGGTGCAACGTGTTCGCAATTGATTCCAGCCTGACCATTTCGGCCTTCGGCACTTTTGCAAGATGGGCACGGCGGACATTCTCCAGAGCGCGCTGGTATTTTCCCGCCGCCTTAGCGAAATTACTCAGCCGGCTTTCCATGGCAGTGGCCGCCGCGCCGGCCATGCCGTTCGATTCTTTGCGCATAACGGGCACCAGAGTATCACTGCCGTAACGCCGGCCCTGAGCCAGCAGCGGCGCGATCTCCTTTTCATGCAACACCGATAGTGCCAGCAGCATGTCGCTGCCATACATCTGGTTCAGATTGGCGATGTTACGCCGCGATTGCACCGACAGAGATTGAATCTGGTTGAACACCAAAGCCAGGTCAGGGTGACGCTCGCGCCAGGGGCGGTCATCGGGTGCAGGCTGACTGCGCAATATAAACGGTACCCCTTGCGGGAGAATATCACTGTTCAGATGCGGATTATCCTGACGAAACGCCGTCAACTCATGGGGCAATACAGGGGCAGGCGCGCCGCTCTTAGCAGCAAAACAGATCTCTATTTCACGAGACATAACAAATCCTTTTGTGAAGGTCGTTAACTCCTTTAACGACAGGTCGCGAGCTTAGCATTTAAACTTTTAACGATAAACCACATTACAAGGCTGTTACTGCTGCGCGAACCGGGCACAAGGGAGATTCTGAGCGGTATTCCAGCAATTGCCTGCGCAGGCCTGATTACACTTTTGATTAAGTCGCGGTAATATTTTGCAAATCCGGTGTTGGCGTCCCATGCTTGAAATTATCGATCATTCGGAAGTCTGAGATGAAGTACCCGCAAAACCTGCTCTTGGCTGCCCTGTTGTCCAGCCTCGCTGCACAAGTTATGGCTGCCGACGACAGCTTTCAAACCGAAGATGACCTGCTCAACCCCATTCCTGTCGTGCATTCGGTTACACGCTTAAAGCAAAAAATCAGTGATATTCCTGCCGCGGTGACCGTGATTGACCGGGAGATGATCCGTGCCACTGGCGCAATCAACATCGCGGATATTATGCGTCTGGTACCCGGATTTCAGGTTTATCACGTCAATGCCAATGTGTTTGGTATTACCAGTCATGGTCAGGGAGAGGCGCATAACAGCCGTCTGGAGGTCATGATCGATGGCCGCTCCATCTACCTGCCGCTGCTTTCTACGGTGGACTGGAGCGCATTGGGAATCGGCATTGAGGATATCGATCGAATTGAAGTGGTGCGCGGCCCCAACGTACCCACTCAAGGCTCTAATGCTTTTTTGGGGTCGATCAACATCGTAACCCGCGTTGCACTGCAGGATCAGGGACTACAACTCGGTACGACCCAGGGGGCTTTGGGGACGCATGAATACTACCTGCGTCAAAACGGACAGATTGGTAGTCTGGATTATCGGGTTTCAGCCAATTACCATACAAACGGTGGTACCGGCATGGGGTTTGAAGATGGCAACCCTGCCTTATCCGCCTCACGTATCGAAGATGGTGGACAGATCCGCCAGCTATTTTGGAGTGGCGTCTATACGCCCAACCTGACCGATAACTTCAATCTCCAGCTGGGCTACAGCAACGGCGAGATCGGCATCGGCTCGGCGACCTCTCCCGACGAATATAACCCCCGGGGCGTTTACAGCCATTTTCAAGACCTGCGCTGGACGCGCGCCCTGAGCGATACGCAATCATTGCAGATCCATGCCTACCACAATTACCACAAATGGCGCGAGACAGACCTGCTGTTTGTTCCCGCCGGATTCGGGGGGCTGGGGTTGCCTGACTTTACAATCGATCTGGGTGTTGAAGACGGTACGACCGAGCGCTATGACCTGGCCGTTGAGTACAAGGCCGAGCCCTGGCAAGCGGCACGATTAGTCACCGGGATCGGGCTGCGCTCGGAGTCTTTGCATAGCCCGCCACTGCTCGGTACGGATAAGACCGTTCGCGAATTATCCTATCGGTTGTTTTCCAACCTTGAGTGGAAGCCCAGTTATCGCTGGACCCTGAACGCCGGTGCCATGCTGGAGATAAACAACCTGATCGATAACAAACTGTCTCCCCGCCTGGCAGCTAACTTTCACGTGACACCCCTGCAAACACTTCGAGCCACCGTCAGTCGCGCCTACCGCACGCCCTCGCTTCTTGAGGCCTATCAGTACACGGCGATCATTTTGCCCAACGATACTATTTTCGATGTCAACGTATTTACTTCCGGTGAGCTCAAACCCGAAAAAGTCACCAATTATGAGTTGGGTTATATGCTTCGCAGCCCCGGTATCGATGCCAGTTTCGATTTCAAATTGTTCCTCGAGGATGCCGAGCGCGGTATCAACGGCATCCGGGTGATAAACGGGAACTTCACATCAATCGATAATCAGAACAGCATGCATTGGGAAACCCGCGGCTGGGAGGTTCAGTGGAAGCTGCGGCCCTGGCAACATACCGGTTTCTATCTCGCCTATGCCAATGCGCGCGCATCCGGCGAGCAACCGCGCGGCTTAAACCGAAAGACCGAGCATCCTGACGACCATATTCCCCATGAGACACTTGCGCTGATGACCACGCATCGGCTCAGCCCGAGTGCCGACGCCAGCCTGACCTTTTACCGCATGTCGAATGTCGAGTGGCTGAGCGGCTCCGTACTCGATGCTTACGACCGGCTGGATCTCAGGCTGGCGAAACGCTTCACAAGGCCGAACTGGGAAGCCCGGCTTGAGCTTATCGTTCAGAACCTGCTGTCGCCCTATACCGAGTTCGAAACAAACAACCTCTTCGACACCCGCACCTTCCTGCGCATGAATGTGAATTTCCTCTAGCTGTAGGTCCTTGTATGGATTTCTCGGTATGCAAGAATAGTTACCAATAGCGCATGTACCGCCGAGGTCGATAAACTCACCACCCTGACAGGAGTGAGCCGGCAACCGACAACAGACGTTTATTACGGCACGATGACAAACACCGACAGCCCGCTCTCCTTAAGCTCAAAAACTCAGGTATCCCCATGACATCGCCTTATCAACAACTCAGTAACCATTTTCAGCAGCTGCACCACCTGCACCATCTGTCGGCCATCTGCGGCTGGGATCAGGCCACGATGATGCCTCACGGCGGTAACGATGCCCGCTCGGCGGCGCTGGCCGAACTGGCGGTGCTGACCCATCAAAAGCTCACCGCTGCGCAGGTCGGGGACTGGTTAGATCAAGCCGAACATGCCGGTTCGCCTACACTGACCGATGCACAACAGGCGAACCTGCGTGAGATCCACCGCCGTTATCAGCAAGCCAGAGTGCTGCCCGAAAAGCTGGTGCAGGCACAATCTCTGGCCGGCTCGCGCTGCGAACACGCCTGGCGTGAGCAGCGCAAGAATAACGACTGGTCCGGTTTCGCCACCAACCTGAAGGAGGTCGTCAATCTGAGCCGCGAGGAGGCCGCAATCCGAGTTGCCGCCCATGCCGATAACGGCAGCGTACTTGGAAACTATGACAGTTTGCTGGACCGCTACGAACCCGGTATGACCACAACGAGGCTGGACACACTCTTTGGAGATCTGAAAACCTGGCTGCCGGGGATGATCGACCGGGTCATCGATCAGCAAAGCAGTCAGACTGTCTGCCCACCCCAGGGCCCATTCCCCATCGAAAAGCAGAAAGCACTGGGTCTTGAAATCATGACGTTGCTCGGATTCGACTTTAATCACGGTCGGCTCGATATCAGCGTGCACCCTTTTTGCGGCGGGGTGCCTGAAGATGTACGCATCACAACACGTTACGACGAGCAGGACTTTACCCAAAGCCTGATGGGGATTATCCACGAGACTGGTCATGCCCGTTACGAACAGGGCTTACCCGCAACATGGCTGTCACAGCCGGCCGGGGAAGCCCGCTCGATGGGCATCCATGAAAGCCAGAGCCTTTTCTTTGAGATGCAACTGGGGCGCCACCCGGCCTTTCTGCAGCGCATCAGCCCTGTAATTCAGTCCCATTTACCGGGCGAAACCGGCCCGGCCTTCAGCTCGGCTAATCTAGCCCGTCTCTACACCCGGGTGCAGCGCGGTTTTATCCGGGTCGATGCCGACGAGCTCACTTACCCCGCGCATATTATCCTGCGTTATGAACTGGAGCGGGCACTGATTGAGGGCGAAATAGAGGTCGGGGATATCCCCGAACTTTGGGACCAGAAGATGCAGCGCTATCTGGGGGTGTCGACCCGGGGCAATTACCGCGATGGCTGCATGCAGGATATTCACTGGACCGACGGATCCTTCGGTTACTTCCCCAGCTATACGCTGGGTGCCATGTACGCGGCCCAGTTTTGCGCCGCCCTGCAGCGCGACCTCGGCGACCTGGCGCCGCGTCTTGCCCGTGGCGAACTAGACGACGTTTTTAGCTGGCTGAGCAACAACATCTGGTCGCAAGCCAGCCTGCTGGAGACCGACGCGCTGGTGAAACAGGCAACTGGAGAGGCTTTGAATCCCGGCTGGTTCCGTACTCACCTGGAAAAACGTTATTTAGACACAAGCGTTTAAACGGGCTCATGCGGCGTTAAGCACAGCCTTTGCCGCTTAGCGCTCATTCTCGTGGCGCAGCATATAAGCTTCAAACTGATCGATCGGCAGCGCAGGGCTGAACAAGAATCCCTGATAATCACTACAACCATTTTCGACCAGAAAGACACGCTGCTCCTCCGTTTCGACGCCTTCGGCAATGACCGACAGTCCCAGGCTGTCGGCCAACGCCACCACCGTGCGGGCAATGGCCGCATCGTTGGGGTCGGTCAGGACATCACGCACAAAAGAGCGATCTATTTTAAGTTGTTCCAGGGGTAGGCGTTTCAGATAAGCCAGCGAGGAATAGCCGGTGCCGAAATCGTCGAGGGCAAAGCCGACCCCGACTATTCGTAGTCGACGCATCTTGTCGATACTGTCTTCGATATCGCCGATCAGATTACTTTCCGTCAGCTCTAACTTTAACCGGTGTGGATTCGCACCGGTTTTCTCCAGCAAAGCCATGACCTGCTCAACAAAATCCGCTTCATGCAGTTGCGCCGCACTGACATTCACCGCCAGGCTCAGCGCTTTGCGGGCAGGATCAAGCCCCCAGCGCGCCAATTGCTGACAAGCACTTTCCAGGACCCAGGCGCCTAAAGGTAATATCAAGCCGGTTTCCTCGGCCAGTGGTATGAAGTTATCCGGCGGGACCAAGCCCTTTAGCGGGTGTTGCCAACGCACTAAAGATTCCGCCCCGGTTATTCGACCCGAATCATCCAGCTGCGGCTGGTAGTAAAGAATAAATTGCTGTTGGCGCAGGGCTTCGCGCAAATCCGTTTCCAGGCGGGCCCGTTCGGTGACCTCCGATTGCATGGTAGGATCATAAAAGCGCAACGCATTGCGGCCGGCGGCCTTGGCTTTGTACATCGCCAGATCGGCGCGCTTCATCAGCTCTTCGCTGCTGTTGCTCTGCGCATCAAACAGGGTAATCCCTATACTTGAGCTGCTGCGGTAATCCTGCCCGTTCAAATCATAGGGCTGGCAGATAGAGCTAAGAATTTTGTCGGCAATAACCTGGGTCTGCTTGGCCGCCTCATTGTCGTCCTGACTCAGCCCTTCGAGCATCACCACAAACTCATCGCCGCCCAGACGCGCAACCGTATCCCCGTCACGAACAGAAGCCTTGATACGCTGCGCCACGCTCTGCAACAGGAGGTCGCCTTTATCATGACCCAGTGTATCGTTCAGGGTTTTAAAGTGATCGAGGTCGATAAATAACAGCGCACCTTCCAGGCCACTGCGTGAACTGGTAACCAGGGCGCGTTGCAAACGATCGGCAAGCAAACGGCGATTGGGTAGCGATGTCAGGGGGTCATAGAAAGCCAGATGGCGGATCTGCGCCTCGGCAGCTTTACGATCGGTAATATCGCTTTGCGTGCCAACGTAATTGGTCACTTCCCCATTGCTGCCTTTCACGGCGGTAATACTCAGCCATTTGGGATAAATTTCGCCGTTTTTACGTCGATCCCAGATCTCGCCCTGCCAGCTGCCGGTCCGGTTAATCGAGTCCCACATCGCCGCATAGAAATCGGAGTCGTGGCGGCCCGATGCGAATATCCTTGGCGTTTTACCGACCATCTCCTCCACGGAGTACCCGGTCATCTCAACCAGGGATTGATTCACGCGCAGGATAATATTGCGTGCGTCTGTGATCAGCATCCCCTGTTGCGACTCGAAGGCAGCAGCAGCAATACGCAGCGATGCTTCGGTCAGCTTGCGCTCGGTGATATCGGTTGAGATACCGCACAGTCCGTAAATCTGACCATTGTGGTCGCGTAGCGGGAGTTTCACGGAGTAGTACGCGTTGGTCACCTGCTGGTGAATATCGGTATTCACCTCCTCTTCTGCCACACGCTCACCGGCTTCGATCACGCGTCGATCATTATCGCGCAGGTTCTCGGCCGTAGCCGAATCAAAAAAAGCGCTGTCTTCACAACCAATAATCTCGGTCAGCGGTTGACCAAACAGATCACAAACGCGCCGGTTGGCGTATTGATAGCGATAGCTGCAATCTTTGATATAGATGTAGGCTTCGACGCTGTCGAGTATCGTTCGCAGGCGATCCTCGCTCTCCAGCAGCGCCAGCTCTGCACGCTTACGGGCAGTAATGTCCCGAGCCAGCCCGAGCACTCCTAAAACCTGTCCGTTGGTATCAAGCACCGGGGTTTTACTGGTTTCAACCAACACTGCTTCATCGGCACCGGCGAAGGTCAGCCACTGTTCATCGATACTGACCGCACCCCGCGCTATAGCCTCCCGGTCATTGGAGCGAAACGCTTCAGCCTGATCCGCATCGACAAAATCTTCATCGCGCTTACCCACAATATCGGCTTCTTTGGCGCCAAACAGACGCTCGAAGGTCGGATTACAAAAATGAAACACACCATCGGTATCTTTCATCCACACCAGATCGGGAATCGCTTCGAGCAAGGCCCGCAAACGGACCCGCTCCTCTTCCAGCTCGGCGGTACGCGCTCTGACCTGACGGCGCAGCGTATCGCCCCAGAGTATCAACATAACGGCAATGAGGGCCGCCGCCGATAATCCGTAGGTCAGATAACCCACATAAGCAGGCTCGCGGAGACTCTTGCCCATCCATTTATCCCGCAGCGCCTGCTCTTCAGCCAGATCAATGGCCGCAAAGCCGCGATTGACCAATGCCAGCGTCAGGCTGTCGCCCTTATGCACAGCCCGGTGCAGTTCGCCCCGATTGAGTTCAAACGCCTGATAAAAACGTCCCTGCGCTTCGTGTTTATATAACAGGTAGTTGGCCGGGGGTTCGTCCAGGCAAAAGATACGCACGCTACCTTCCAGGGCGGCCTTTACCAGACTTTCGTAACTGCTGTGGGTCTGCAGTGAATCGACACCGGCAGCTTTCAGGGTTTCGATGCAGGCATCGCCGGCTTTGACACCGACCAGAAAGCCGATCAGATCGCTGGGCTTGGTGATACCACCAATTTTCTTATCACTGAAAATAGACACCGGAATCTGCGCATAGGCCGGGGTAAAACCATAAATCGCCTCCCGCTCCGGGGTCTGAAAAACGGTATCGATCACGTCGGCATGGTGGTTTTTCATAGCTGCCTGAGCAGATGCCCAATCGCTGGCCAGCAGGTCAACCGCGACACCGGTTTCCTTGCTCCAAAGAGCCCAAAGATCGACCAGATAACCGTTCAGGGCTCCCGAAGTATCACGAAAAATATAGGGCGGGTAATTATCGTCAGTGGCCACCACTAGGCGGGTGGGCGCAGACTGTTGATCGGCTGTTCCATCCACAGTCAGGTCGGCGATCGCCTGAGTACTACCAATCAGCAACAGGATTGCGCAGCTACCGAGCCAGTTTAATGTACGGCTTAACAAGCGTGTACGCTGAATACGGTCCGTTTTGACCCGCAAGCTAGCGCTAGAAATCGTTTTTTGCAAAGTAACAATACTCCATCGAAAAACCCACAGGGTCTGAGCCACATGACTGCTCTAGAGATGCCATCTGTATATCGCACGACCTGAACTTAAGCTTGTCTCGCCTCTATTGTGCCTGCCTAATTATGCACATTGGTTACCTGTTCGCTAAAATTAGTCACACATCTGCACTGAATCGTAATATAAGAGTGGTTGCAATGCCCCCATCGCTGACCCACATCGCTCTGCACGTTCGTGAACTGGACGCCTGTAAAGCCTTTTACGAGCGCTTTTGCCAGATGCGGGTGATCCATGAGCGCCATCCCCATAACAAGCATATTCTTTGGATGGCGGAAGTCGGACGCGAGCAGGATTTTATCCTGGTATTGCTATCGGGCGGACCAGCCCACCCCCATGCCCGTGACGACTTTACTCATTTAGGGTTTGCCGTCGAGAGTCGTCAGGCGGTGGATACCATTGCCGAGCAAGGACGCCAGGCGAAGTGCCTGGTGTGGGAACCGGTGGATGAACCCTATCCGGTGGGATATTACTGTGGCCTGCAGGACCCCGACGGCAACTATGTGGAATTCAGTTATGGCCAGCCATTGGGGCCTGGCGCGCCCGCACTGAAATAGACAACGGCGTGACAAGCGTCCGATACCCGCAAGTATCGTGCTTGGCACGCCGTGTTGATCCTGTACCGGGATGATGCTGTACCGGGATGATCCTATGCAGGGATTATCCCGGCAGGGAAGACGGTCAGTTGCGCTGGTCGGGTAGCGTAACGTTCAGCTCCAGGATGGAACAGTCTTCATCCAGATTGACTTTAACGTGATCTTCGTCGATTTTGACATACTTGGCGATTACCGCCAGGATCTCTTTCTGCATCTGAGGCAGATAATCCGGTTGATTACGGCGGTTACGCTCATAGGCAACCAGGACTTGCAGGCGCTCTTTAGCAACGCTGGCGGTACTGGTCTTCCTATCGCGAAAATAGTTAAAAATACTCATGAAGCCCTCCGGCCAAAGACACGGCTCAGAAAGCCTTTACGCTGAACCTCCAGAAAACGATGCTCAACCTCATCACCTAAAAAGCGCGCGACCGCATCGCTGTAGCCCTGACCGGCATCGCTCTTATCATCAATAATCACTGGTACACCCTGGTTTGACGCCTTGAGCACCGCAACGGACTCGGGAATGACACCCAGCAGGGGAATAGCCAGAATCTCGCACACATCGTCCACGCCCAGCATCTCGCCCTGCTCCACACGGGCCGGGTTATACCGGGTAAGCAGCAGGTGCTCTTTGACGCTCCCACCGTTTTCCGCATGCCGCGATTTGCTCTGCAACACACCGAGAATACGGTCCGAATCACGCACCGAGCTTACTTCAGGGTTGGTCACCACGATCGCCGTATCGGCAAAATACAACGCCATCTGGGCGCCTTTTTCGATACCGGCGGGGGAATCACAGACGATATAATCAAAATCTTTGCTCAGCTCATCCAGTACCCGCTCAACACCTGCTTTGTTCAGCGCGTCTTTATCCCGGGTCTGCGACGCCGCCAGAATATACAGGTTGTCGGTACGCTTATCACGAATCAGCGCCTGATTCAGGGTTGCTTCCTGATTGATAACATTCACGAAATCGAAGACGACCCGGCGTTCACAGCCCATGATCAGATCCAGATTGCGCAGCCCTACATCAAAATCGATAACGACGGTTTTAAAGCCACGCTGAGCCAGCCCTGTGGCGATGGCCGCGCTGGTTGTGGTCTTGCCCACTCCGCCTTTGCCGGAAGTGACGACGATAATTTCAGCCATGATCTATACCTTTTGGTCAATGCCTTTACTGAATGACTAAACTGTTGAACCCGTGGTCCGCAGCCCACCAGATCCGATAGCATGTCCGGATACCGCCAATAATCCGAATAATGCGATGCCCTTAATATGCAGGCCTTTTATTGCAATCAAACCCATTTATTGCAGCCCATTTATTACGATCCTTTTATTACAATCGATTGCTGAAAAAGGCGTCCTGCCAAATTCAGAACGTTGTTATAAAACCAACTACAGCGCCGCCGTTTCCAAACGGGTTCCGTTCAGAAACGCCTGGGCCGGCTTTTTCCATTGCTCGCTTTGCAAGTCATCACAGGCCTTAAAATAACCCGCGATAGAGATGAGCTCGGCTTCCAGACTCTGACAGAAGATACGTGCCTGCTCATTGCCGCACACGCCAGCCATCGCCCTGCCGCGCAACGCACCGTATATATGAATATTGCCGTCTGCCATCACTTCGGCGCCGGCGCCGACGGCAGCCAGAATAATCAAATCACCGCCTCGGGCGTAGATCTGCTGACCGGAGCGTACCGGGGTGGTGATAATACGCGCGGTAACGCCCGCGCCCTCTTCGGACTGACCAGAACCGGGCGCTGAAGTTTTTTCGCCACGGTTATCCTGCGGTGCGGCCGGTGATGTAGCCGTGTGCGCACTGCTGGCCGAAGCTCCGGTGGTCGAGGACTCTTCGTGTTTGCGGATACTGTTCCTGCCGGCGCTGAAGTAAGCCATACCCGCGGCCTGACAACGGGCCGGGTCAAGACGCGCATCACCGCGCACACCGATGGGGTTGATTCCAAATGTCCGACACAGCGCCACCAGTTCACCGAGTTCCGGCAGCGCCTGTTCTTCAGGTAATTTAACCAGATTGAGCAAAATCGGCATCTGCTGAAACAGCTGCGGCATCGCCCGCGACTGCGCTTCCAACTGCTGGTGCAGTTGCTCGGGACGGTAATCGAGCAGTTCCAGTTCGGTCAGGGAGATACTGCTACCCTTGAATCGGAAGCAGGGTGAAGATGAAGCGGGAGTCTGAGGCGACATGCGGACCATTCTTACGAGTATGAGTGCGAAGACGCATGCAGAGCCGGCGAAAAGCTTGCAAAACTCTGTACGGCACGCGTTGCGGAGCGGGCATTCTAACGGGTTGTCGGCAGCGCTGCCAGAGCGGATAAGCCGGCATCATGCCATTACCTATTAAAAACGACAGATAAAAAACGACCGATATAAAACGACGAATATAAAACGCCCGATATAAAACGACGAATATAAAAACGCGTTCCGACAGACTGGACACAAGGTGGCCATGCTGCAGCCGGTTTTGCATCCGCTGCCGCCTAGCTGACCTGGCGGGAAGCATCAACGTCCGAGTGCCGGCAGTACCCGGTCATAAAATCAGGCAGCTGATCCACGGGCAACGGCCGGGATAGCCAGTAGCCCTGAATCATATCGCACCCCATGGCTTTGAGCGCGCTGCGCTGCACCTCTTCTTCGACCCCTTCGGCGATCGCTCGCAGCCCCAGTCCGTGAGCCAGAGCGATCGTGGTCTTGATGACATGAGCCCCTTTCGCGTCTTCGATCGCATCGATCATCGACTTATCCAGCTTCAGGTAGTCCACCGGCATCCCCAGCAGATAGGTCAGTGAGCTGTAACCGGTCCCAAAGTCGTCAATGGCCAGCTTCACTCCCCGCTCCCGCAGTTCAGCCAGCGTCCTGTTACCCTCTTCAAGATTATCGATCATCATCGATTCGGTAATCTCCAGGATCAAGGTGTGCGGTGGCACGCCGGTTTCGTTTAACACCTCATCGACGGTCGTAAGAATATCCGACAGCATAAGCTGGCGTGGCGATACATTCACACTCACGCAAAGCCCGCGGTAACCCGCATCATGCCAGGCTTTCATCTGCCGGCAGGCGGTAACCATCACCCAACGTCCCGCGTCGACGATAAGGCCGCTTTGCTCCAACAGTGGGATAAACTCCACCGGCGACACAAAACCAAACTCCGGGTGCGTCCAGCGCAACAGCGCTTCGAACGAGACAACATTATCATCATCGAGCTGCTGTTTAGGTTGATACACCAGGGTGAACAGCTCGTTGCGTACCGCATCCGGCAGATCACGCATCAACTGTGTCTGGCGTGCTGCGCGCTGACGCATCTCATCGTTATACATCTGAAATTGACCGATCCCCTGCTGCGTCGCCTCCCGCAGGGCATAGTCAGCACAGGACATCAGGTCATCGGCACTGACCGCATCATCGGGATAGATCGCCATGCCGCCGCTGAGGGATATTTCGGTCGGCTGCCCTTCCAGATCAATTGGCCCCTGAAATAGCTGCATCGTCCGCTGCGCCAGCAAGACGGCGGTTTCCGCTTTATCGATATCTTCAAAGATAAGGGCAAAATCATCGCCACCCAAACGGGCTATCTGCAGTGAATCGACATCTCTTTCCGTAACGGCAATATCATCGGATAAACGCACCGAGTGGCGCAACCGCTCGGCGATCGCCGTGAGCACCTGATCACCGGTCTGCGGCCCCAGCGTGTCATTGATAGCGCCAAAGTCATCGATATCCAGAAACAGCAACCCTAAGCGGCAATCATGCCGCCGTGCGCGGGCCATCGATTGCTCAAGATGCAAATAAAGCAGACGCCGGTTGGGCAGCAGTGTGAGGGTATCGTAATGCGCCATTTTCACCAGCGCTTCGTGATGACGGCGCTGGTCCCGGTTGGCTTTCCAGAAAATAGCCAGCAGCGCCAACAACAAACCAATCCGCGCCAGGATGTCTACCCACATGCTCTGCACCAGATCCTGATTTAACTCGTCAATCTGAGCCGGAGACAGGTAGTGACTGAGTTCCCAGTGGCCATCACTGACCACATCCAGCGGTTGTGATAGCAACCGGCCGGGCAACTGACGCAACGTCGTGACGCTCTCCGCTTCAAACAACCTGTTGCGCCGGTCATGGATACGAATATTGTGGTGACTGTTGCTCAGGATGAAGCCGACGGGGATTTCCGGTAACGACCAGCCCTGCGCCAACGCGGCTGCCTTTTCCTTCTCGCTAAGCGGAATGTAAGGACGGCCCAGTAGTTGAGCCTCCAGGACGTTCGCCCGTAAGACCGTTGAGATGATACCGCGCAACCGCTGTTCACCCATTCCGTACACCGGCAGCGAGTAAAGGATACCGAAACTATCGCGCTCGTCACCCTTGGTAACAGAGCCATATTGCGTGTTGTCACAGGTTCGCATCAGCGGCGAACTGAGTGCCGGTATCCCCGAGATGTCCCCGCTGTTCCAAAGGGGGTAATGCTGCTCAAACCACGCCAGCTGCCGGACATAATAGGCATATTCGTCTAACTCGTACTCTTCGGGTATATCCTCGGCCTGCTGCTCGGAAAGACCTTCCTCAGAGTGAACCCCGACGATCTCATCGTCGTACATAAAAAACGGCGTTTCACCGGCATCGGGATCAAAGCCGGTCAGCACATAATAGATTTCTGACAGGTTGACGTTATAGGAGAGGTTTCGATAGATCTGCTGAATAGTTTGATGGGTATCGAGCGACATACGGCCCTGACCGATAATATCTTCTGACTCGCTCTTTAGGTTGCCACCTTCGACGCTGCGCAAACTCGGCAAGAGCGACAGGGTGCGGATATGCTCATAAACAGCCCGAAACGTTTGTTCCAGTTCTTCCTGTTTGCGATTGACCAACTGGTTCTGGTGGTTATCAACACGCAGAGCCATGCGCTCCTGGTACTCCACAACCACCTCGCGCAGATTAAGACTCCAGAATGCCAGGATCACGGCGATCATCGCCCACACCAGCAACGAACCGGAGAAGGTGTTGGAACGACTCGACCACCAGGATTTCAAAACACCGCTATTCACTGCCATCGGACCACTTTATTTCTCAAAACGAAGACAAAAACCCGCCATGAATCAGTTTCTGCGAATGGCGGCTATTATGGCGAAGCAAGACACTCGTAGGCATTGAGCCATATCAGTTTCAGGTGAAATAGGCTGATAACCCTTAGGGATATAAGAACCACCACAGGGCAGTCAGCGGTTCGAACCCCTCCCGCTGAAGAACGGGTGCACTCGCGGCCCCGTCAGCGGGCAGAAAAACAACCGCTTCACCAGCAGGCAATGGCCCGGCAGGGCAGTCCTTTTCCGGGGAGCTATTCGCGCTTAGCCGGCATTTAAATCAGCGCGCGGCCATCCAGCCACAGGTAGGCGGCAAAGCCCAGCCAGGAAAGTATCAGCAGACTCCAGGGCAGCGCACCACCCGAGCCCCCCTGCTGTTCCTGTTCGGTGCTTGCCTCTTCCTGGACCGGTTCGCCGGAAGACTGGGCTTTTTTCAAGCGCCGATCCAGCTCCCGCGCCTTGGCCTTCTGCTGCTTTTTATACAGATCGATGCCTTTCTGGACCCCTTGTGCAATCAGGCGGGTCTGTTCTTTGCTCTGACCCGGTTGCTGGGTGCCTTTGGCTAACGCCAGCGCTTCGTTTTTAGTCTCCTCTGAGACCCGCTCTTTCTTGGAATAGCGTGCCATGCCGATCCGGCCCTTTTCATAAAACTCCAGCCGGCTATTGTGCCCACCGCCACTGCAGGTATCAAATCCGATGCAAAGGCAGCATTTTTCCGTGTTGCAACACGACCGGGAAGTCTCTACATTCTTTAGCTGGTCATTCTTTAGCAGGTGAACCGCACCAATAGGGAGCCTGGGGGTAATTGGTTAAGCTGAGAAAAAGTCAATACTGACCATTAGGCCTGCGCAATCCCTTTAAAGCCGGTCATTAAACACCGGTGTGCGGTTGTTAGAGGACGACTGACAGACAGGACAGGCACTAACACCGGTTTGTCCCTCAGGTTAATCAACAGGGAAGATGGTATGCAGATTCGGGGCAGACTACCTCCAATGAAGAAACCGTTGGTAGCGCTGATCAGCGTCATACTGATCGCGGGATTCTTGGTCACCAACATCAGTAACTATTACATCTCCAAGCAGAGCCTCCGACAGGCGCTTATCAACAACGAACTTCCGCTGACCAGCAACAACATCTACTCGGAAATACAACGCGACCTGCTGCAACCGGTTTTTGTCGCATCACTGATGGCCAATGACACGCTCGTCAAAGACTGGTTGCTGGAAGGTGAACAGGAGTTGGATCAGATCACCCGCTATCTGGATGAAATCCGCAACCGCTATAACGTTTTCACCAGTTTTCTGGTCTCCGATGCGACGCGTAATTACTACCACTTTTCCGGTCTGTCC
>JBFGYY010000019.1:0-15626 GCA_041587095.1 Motiliproteus sp.
CATCAGTGCTTCTTCGTCCTTGAAGTGGAAATCGGCGTAATCCGTCAACTTGTTGCAGATGATTTCGATGGTCTTAATTTCGATCAAATCGTCGTTGGCTATGAGTGCGCCAAAATCATTCATCATGTCAACGAGCTGATGATGCTGATCGTCGACTGACAGCAGCCCGGTAACAAAGTGCTCATTCCAGACGAAAGCTTTTAATGGCTCATTCACTAAAAAGTCCTGTTTTTCTATTGTGGCGATGAAGAGTGTGGCGCGCAGATTTGCAGACGCATCATACACTGCCCTAATCTGATTTTTAACTGTTCGGTCATTGATAGCGCAAGTCGCAATTTTGCGTTTTATTGCAGTTCCCAGTCGCTATGCCCAATTGTTTTATCGCATGGCTGCTAGTCTTCTAGGATCAACCTTTATGGATCTTTAAATAATAATGAGGGGGCTTAATGAAGTTAGAAAAAGTGGTGCTTGGTTTTTTTGTAGTGCTCGCGTTCGCGCTGAATGTTGTTTTTGTGATCGGCGAAGTTAGTAATGCGGCACACCATAACGTCTGGGTGTTGACCATTGCCATTCTGATCAATCTGATAACCGCTGGTCTTATGCTAGGAGATCGGTCGCAACTGGGTGCGGTATTGCTCGCAACCTCTCTTGTTGCGAACCTGCTGCTCATTTCGGCTCGGCTGGTGTGGGTGGTTCAGGGCGATGCTGGTAGTGAAAGTCTCGGCGCCGATCAGATGGTACTGATCGTCGGGCTTGCCTACGGCGCGCTGTCAGCTAACTTTATTTCAGTTGCAACGCTGACAATAGATACCATCATCTCGCGCCGCTAACGGCGCTAGCGGAGCGGTTTATGGCAACCACATCAGACCTTAACCGGGTTACCTCTATCGTGTTGCGGTATATGCGCGGCCCTATTCTCTCGTTAGTTGTCGTCTACGGCGTTGGTATTACCGGCATGTCCCTGATTCCCGGTCAGGATCCACACGGCAATCCGGCACCGATGAGCCTTTTTCATTCTTTTTACTTTTTTACTTATACCGCGACCACCACGGGGTTCGGAGAGATTCCGCAAGCCTTTACCGACCAGCAGCGGTTATGGGCAATACTTTGTCTGTATATGGGGGTAATCGCCTGGCTCTATGCGATTGGTTCCATTATTCAGTTAGTGCAAAACCCCCACTTTATTATCGCCATGGCTGAGCGGCGATTCGCCAGCACCGTCAAGAGCCTGAATGAGCCGTTCGTGATTATTTGTGGCTTTGGTGATACTGGAAGTTTGCTCGCTCGGGGGCTAAGCGACAACGATATTTGTGCGGTCGTTATTGATAGTGACCCGGAACGCATCAAGGCGCTGATGTTGCGCGACTATCGGGCGAAAATGCCCGGGTTATGTGGTGATGCCAGCGTGCCCAAGCACCTCGTTGATGCCGGCATTCAGCAACCATTGTGTCGGGCGATCATTTCTCTCATTCCGAACGAGGAACTGGAGCTTAAGATTGCGGTGATGGCGCGTTTTCTGAATCCGAATATTCGCATTATCTGTTGTGCCAGTGAGGCGATCCAGCAGGATCACCTGAGGCATCTGGAATCGGTCACAATTATAGATCCGTTCGAGTTTTTTGGTATTCAATTACGTACTGCGATTACCGCCCCTAACCTGCACAGCCTCAGTCAATGGTTTGTTGGTGATCATACGGTTAATCTGAGTTGTCCTAAGGAAATTCCTGCCGGAAACTGGATTATTTGCGGCTATGGGCGCATGGGGCGCCGGCTGCGCAAGCAACTCAATGCCCATGGAATTTCCACCGTGATTATCGATCCTGAACTGGATGATTCAGAGCTGGAGGTATCTGAAAGAGTGTCGTTGGGGATACGCAGCCTAGCCAGTCATCGGGCGCTGGAACGGGCTGGTATCGTAGATGCGGCAGGGCTTGTCGCGGGTACCGACAGCGACTCGCAAAACCTGCAGATCCTGCTCAGCGCCAGTGTGCTTAATCCGGGTATCTTCCGGGTTGTGCGCCAGAATCATCATGAAAACGAAGTGGTATTTCAATCGGCCCAGGTCAACCTGACCATGCAGCCAAGCCTGTTGACCGCGCGAACCATCCTGTTGCAGTTGATCTCGCCTATGGCGCAGCAGCTGTTGGCACATCTTCGCGATGGCGATCCTGCTCTCACTGACCAGCTGGTGCTAAGGCTGCACGATGCACTGGAGGGATGTTCACCACATCTGTGGGTTACCACGCTGAATACCGTACAGGCCTCAGCCGTTCAGGAACAGATTGAAAGGGGGTCGGTACTGCGCCTGGAGGATTTGATCAAGAGCCCGGCTGAGCGCAGCCATCGCCTGGCCTGTGTGCCTTTGGCGCTGAAACGAGACGGACAGCCGGTGATGCTGCCAAGTACCCAGGAAATTATCAGACCTGGTGACGAGATTCTGTTTTGCGGTAATGAGCATAGCCGCCGGTTACTCGGCGCTAATTTAAACAATCCCTATACCCTGCATTACCTGATCACCGGTCTCGAGCCTCCCCGCGGAGTGCTGCTGCGTAAGGTCTGGAATTATTGGCAGCACCGGCCAGTCAGGAAAGACGCCGGGGCAGCTTGATGCCCTCACCTGCCTTATGCTGTATTCAAACGCCTTCGTGGATCGTTTCGAGGATTGTGCCCGTGTCTTCGTCACTGATTTGCTGTGCGTCTTCGAGCTTGGCCCGGTCTGCTTTGGAGATATAGCGCGGCTTGTTGCTGTTTTTTAACTTCGCATTCTTTTTTTTGTGCCTGGCTATCAGGATCTGATTGATTTTCTTTCTGCGATTCATTTTTTGGCTGTCTCGTTCGGCTGATGGTTTTATGCCGTGGCTGGTAGCGCCGTCAATTGGGTTGAGTTGGGGTGTCTCGGTACAAATCATACAACATACGTATTTTGAATTTGCACGTATTGCACTCACAGCGACATCAGAACACCAGCTTCATGCCAATCCCTAATGATTTTTGCTTGCGGGTGTAATCCGACAAGGTGTTCATCGGTCCGTTGTGATAGCGAATATACAGAGGCAGGTCGGCCCCAAATACGCCTAACGGATGCATCAAACCCAAATCAAACGAGTCCGTTTCCAGTCCGTCATCACCGATCAGCCACTCAAATGACAGTTCTGAATACTTCCCACCCAGTATGCCGTTGTGTGTGTACACAAATCGTACCCTGTCATAATCCGCTATTTTCGGGTTACTGGCCGCAGTGGGGCCCCAGTTCACTTTAGAGTCATGGTCGATATAGATCTTTGCGCTGACATACAGGTTGGCCTGTTCTGCAAACTTGAGCTTGGTCTCTGCCCGAAGATAGTTGGCCCCGCGGCTGATACCATCTAAATACTCGCTGTCACCTTTTTGGTAGGCGATCTGCGTCTTGAGTGTGCCGGCATCGGTCTCATCTATTTCGGTAACCTGCCCATTTGAGCGGTGCTCTACGCTAAATTGTACCCACTGGGTAAACAGTTGCGGTGTGTGACGTCGAAGATAAATGCCCGGGTTGCTGATTCGGTTCACAACCGGACTTGATGCCCGGCTACCGGCATAAAAATCAAATTCCCCGGTGTATGCCAGAAAAATTTCAGTCCTGGCTGACCAGTTGTTAATGCAGTTTTGCATCTGGTTCAAGGTATAGTCGGGATAGAGGTCTCTTCCCGGCGTACAGTGCGGCCGGGTCAGCAGATAGCGAAAAGAATAGTGTGCTTCAAGCGCCTGAGCATCACCGGACGTATCCTGCCAGATCGCATAGTTGGGCTCGAATGCCTTCAGTCTCGGGCGATACTTGCAAGCATCTTTAGCGACGGCGCTTTGGTTACAGACTTCCGCGACCTGGTCGGCATCAGGGACGATTTTACCATCAGCCAGCGCATGGGTGCTTAGCCATAAACCAGATGCCAGCACGCAAGCGTGACTTAAGGGGGCGTTTCTTCGCATACGTTTTACCTATTGGAAACCTGAACCTGCTACTCATTAAGCTTGCGCGCCGGGTTTGGACCAACCCTGCCTGGCCAGTTGATCAGCATTGAAAAATCAGATGCTATTCATCGGCCTCAATATCAGGCATGTTTTTAACGGTTTTAAGGCGCGCCAGCAGTTCGTTGCGGATATCATCGTTGATTAGATGTTCCGCTATTTTTTCTGCCGTGTTCTCGTCAACTCCCTGGCCTTCTATCATGTCCGCGATGTAATAAAGTACGTCGGTACGGTTGTCCATGTCGCGGGCGTGCTTGAGGTCCATATACTCTCCGATCATAGTGCCTTTTTTACTGATAACTTGATGGACCGTTCTTATGGTCATAGGGACTCCATTACTCCAATGTTAGCGTGCGGAGATCATCGTTGTTTGCGCGCACCCTAATGCTTTGCTTTGATTGCGATTCTCTTTTTTCTTTGTAATTTTATGATATTAAACGATATTAATTCCAACAGCCAGGTGTCTGATGCGCCGTTGCCATCACTACGGCCGCCTCGGCGTGAATAGCCGTTGTGTCGAACAGCAATACCTCGCAGTCGGACTGCTGGACCAGCATGCCTATCTCGGTGCAGCCCAGAATAACTGCCTGGGCACCGGCGCGTGCCATATCAGCAATAATGCGAACATACTCGGAGCGCGAACCGGAATTAACCAATCCCAGGCATAATTCGTTATAGATGATGTCATGTACGATCTTGCGGTCCTGCGCTTCAGGAACGACCACATCCAGGCCATAGCGCTGCTGTAATCGGGACTTGTAGAAATCCTGCTCCATTGTAAAGCTCGTCCCCAGCAAACCGACCCGTTCAATACCTTGTTGCTTCAGCGCCTCGCCGGTTGCGTCGGCTATATGCAGCAGTGGTATTTCGATCGCGGCTTCTATTTCGGGAGCTACCTTATGCATGGTGTTGGTACAAATAAGCAAAAAATCCGCGCCGGCACGCTCCAGGCCCTGAGCGCCCTTAATCAGTTCGGCTGCCGCCCCTGGCCAGTCTTCCTGTTGCTGCAGCTTTTCTATGGGATCAAAGTCGACGCTATGTAACACAATTTGTGCAGAGTGCAGGCCGCCAAGCACACTGTTTACGCCCTGATTTATAGCGCGGTAGTAACCTGCCGTGCTTTCCCAGCTCATGCCACCGAGTAATCCTATCGTTTTCATCTTCGCTCCGCGAAGTACCCCGACGCTCTGTATATCGCAGGGTCAATCGAGTTCAGTTGCGTCATAATTCAGCCTGCAGGCCGGTTACTATACCAGCCAATCCGATCACCAGCAGCAGCAATGCCAGCAGCCAGGCGATCATGCCGGCCAGGCGGTTATGCTGAGAGCAGTTTGCGGCACCGCGTTGCTTGTTTATCATCCAAAACGCCAGGGCTATACAAGCAGCGCCGATTAACAGGTTCGTCATTTACCTTCACCTAGCTGGTTTGTGTTGAGCGGTATTTTAGACCGCACCAATAAAAAAAGCCCCGGTGTGAGCCGGGGCTTTTCAATTACGCTTGCTGCTGATTTGCGTTTAGCCTAATTCAAAAACAAGAAGTTACAGTTACTTCCTCATCTGATCTGTCTGGCTAGGAGCAGCTGGCGGGGTTTATTTTTTTTCGACCATGCCATGGCTGTCCATAATCTCAGAGATCTCGGGCAGGCTGGCCGGATCGTCGATTGTCGAAGGAATGCTGTACTCCTCGCCAGCGGCAATTTGACGTAACAGCTTACGTAAAATCTTACCTGAGCGGGTTTTAGGCAGTCGATTAACAACAATGGCGTTTTTGAAGCAGGCTACGGCACCGATCTCCTTGCGCACCATGGCTACCAGTTCTGTCTGCAGCTGGTCCTCTTCGATATCGACACCATTTTTCAGCAATACCAGCCCCAGGGGCATCTGGCCTTTCAATGGATCGTTAACGCCGATAACGGCGCACTCAGCAACGGCTGGGTGATCAGCAATAATCTCTTCCATTTCACCGGTGGACAGACGGTGGCCGGCGACGTTGATCACGTCATCGGTGCGACCCATGATGAACACATAGCCGTCTTCATCTTTGTACCCGCCGTCACCACTGACATAGTATCCGTCATAACTATTCAGATAACCGGTACGGAAACGTTCAAAGTCACCCCATACAGTCGGCAAGCAGCTGGGCGGCAGAGGCAGTTTAATAGCAACACTACCCTGCTCGTTTGGCCCCAGCTCATTACCATCGGGATCAAGAATCTGTACGTCAAAGCCGGGCGTCGGCACTGTCGCAGAACCTGCTTTGGGTTCCATGGCTTCCAGGCCCATCATGTTGCCACAGATAGCCCAACCGGTTTCTGTCTGCCACCAGTGGTCAACAACAGGCAGCCCCAGAAGGTTCTTAACCCAGTTATAGGTTGGCGGGTCAAGACGCTCGCCGGCCATGAATATATATTCAAGCTTGGACAGATCGTACGACTTAACCAGCTCGCCGTTAGGGTCTTCTTTGTTGATGGCACGGAATGCGGTCGGTGCAGAGAATAATCCCTTGACGCCGTATTCGGCGCATACGCGCCAGAATGCACCGGCATCAGGTGTTCTTACCGGCTTGCCTTCGTAGAAGACGCTGGACAGGCCTGCCAGTAATGGGCCGTAAACGATGTAGGAGTGACCTACGACCCAGCCTACATCCGACGCAGCCCAAAACACATCGCCCGGATCCATGTCGTAAATAGCCTTCATGCTGTATTTCAACGCAACGGCATGACCGCCGTTATCGCGCACAACACCTTTGGGCTTGCCGGTGGTACCCGACGTGTAGAGGATATATAAAGGATCGGTACCCTTTACCGGCTCGCATGCTGCAGGTTGCGCTGCACTAACGGCGTCATTCCAGTCGATGTCCTGACCTTCAATCAATTCGGCAGTCACCTGGGGGCGCTGAAAAATAATGCATTTAGACGGCTTGTGTGCGGATTTTTCAATCGCCTCGTCTAATAAAGGCTTATAAGGCAGTATTTTCTGAATCTCAATACCACAGGACGCTGTCACAATCACTTTAGGTTCTGCGTCATCGATGCGTACCGCCAGTTCGTGGGGAGCAAACCCGCCGAAAACGACTGAGTGGATGGCGCCCAGTCGTGCGGTCGCCAGCATCGCGACGGCTGCTTCGGGAATCATGGGCATATAGATAACAACGCGATCGCCCTTTTGCACGCCTTCATTTTTCAGCGCACCGGCAAACAATGCAACCTGATCGCGCAGTTCGCGGTAGGTGATGGCACGCTTCGAATCTGAAACCGGAGAATCGTAATAGATTGCCACCTGATCGCCACGACCACTGTCAACATGATGATCCAGAGCCATGTGAGATGTATTCATTTCTCCATCGGCAAACCAACGGTCAATGCCATTTTCATCTTTAGACAGAATCGTTTCAGGTTTTTTAAACCACTCTAACGCTGATGCTTTTTCGCCCCAAAAAAGCTCAGGTTGCTCTATGGATTTGTTGTACTCATTTAAATAGGCCATAGCTCCGGTCCCTTCTAATTATCAATTTATGATGATGCCGTTTCGATTACTGCGCCAGGCATGATTGTAGACAGTCTTGTAGTTTTGAGCCGATACTTTACCCCAACAAAGCCCTGTTTCAACTAAGACAAAAGGTGAACAAAGCCATTCCAGCCGAGCTTTCGGGCAATAAAACCGTGGATTAAAGCTGATTTGAAACGATTTTCTTTTCTGTATACATGTTTTCCCCTGCTTGCTTGTTTTTCTTGTGAATTGTCGACAATGTTGTCGGAGCAAAAAAAAAGCCCTGCAATGCAGGGCTTCGCGTCATCGAAAAGTCTTACGCTGGATGCTTTGCCTGGCGTGGCAGCACCAGATTTAGAACGATAGCAACAATGGCTGCCAGAGCAATACCGCGCAAGGTAAACTCGCCAAGACCAAACTGCATGCCGCCGATACCAAACACAAGTGTCAGTGATACGATGACCAGGTTGCGCGCCTCGGATAAATCATCCCCGGCTTTTACCAGTGTGTTCAGGCCGATCGCGGCAATTGCGCCAAACAGCAAGGTCATGATTCCACCCATGACGGGTGTTGGGATGCTGCCTAACAGCGCTCCGGTTTTGCCTGAGAAAGCCAGAATCATGGCAAACACCGCAGCCCAGATCATGATCTTGGGGTTGAATGCTTTGGTGAGCGCTACCGCTCCGGTAACTTCAGAATAGGTTGTATTCGGCGGCCCGCCCAGCATGGCTGCAGCGCTTGTTGCCACACCATCACCCAGCAGCGTGCGCTTTAAACCCGGCTTTTTCAGAAAGTCTTTGCCGGTAACATTGCTGATAGCAATGACGTCACCGATATGTTCGACGGCAGGCGCAATGGCTATCGGAACGATAAACAAAATCGCTTCCAGATTAAATTCCGGAGCCGTGAAATTCGGGACCATGAACCAGGGCGCCGTGCCGACGGCATCAAAACTCACGATGCCATACATCATTGACACGCTATACCCGACTACGAGCCCGCCAAGTATCGGCACCAAACGCAGCATCCCCCTGGCGAAAACAGACACCAGAACCGTTGCCAGCAAGGCTGACATCGAGATAACCATCGCATGACTGCCATCGACCAATTGAGCGGCACCGTCGCCGGTCTTGCCCAGTGCCAGATTTACCGCGACAGGTGCAAGGCTCAAACCGATCACCATAATGACCGGACCGACGACCACCGGCGGCAATAAACGATGCAAAAAGTTGCTGCCATGCCAGGCAACCAGCATGCTGAGCAGCATGTAGAAAATACCTGCGGCGATTAAACCGGACATCGTTCCCGCAATTCCCCAGGTTCCCACGCCATGAATGATCGCGGGGATAAATGCAAAAGAAGATGCCAGGAAGATCGGTATGGAACCTCCGGTAATGATCTGAAACAGCAGCGTGCCAAAACCTGCTGTAAAGAGTGCAACATTCGGGTCCAATCCGGTCAGAATAGGTACCAGAACCAGCGCGCCAAACGCCACAAATAACATTTGTGCCCCAAGGATGCTCGGGTGCATGCCGCTCATTGCGCCGGGTACTGCTTTATTGCTTGTTACTTCACTCATACAAGCCTCCTGGGCCGATGCTGGCTTTATTTAGTGCCAAAGATCTTGTCGCCCGCGTCTCCAAGGCCCGGAAGGATGTAACCTTTCTCGTTCAGGCGCTCATCAACAGAAGCCGTGTAAATGTCTACGTCAGGATGCGCGCTGATTACTTTTTCCAGCCCTTCGGGTGAACACACCAGAAACAGTCCCTGGATGGACGTACAGCCAGCTGCTTTAAGCATATCGATCGTCGCGATCAGTGTGCCGCCGGTTGCCAGCATGGGGTCGATAATCAGCGCAGTACGGTTATCAATATCACCAACCAGCTTTTCGAAATAAGGCACAGGTTCGAGAGTTTCTTCGTTTCTGTACAGGCCCACAACACTGACCTTTGCGTTCGGTATAAGCTGCATGACACCGTCAAGCATACCCAGGCCTGCGCGAAGGATCGGCACGACGGTGATTTTCTTGCCTTTAATATTGGTCACCGGGATGGTGTCGCCGGTCCAGCTTTCGATGTTACGCTGTTCTGTTTCCAGCGAGCGGGTCGCTTCGTAGGTCAGCAGGTTGCCTACTTCGCCGGCAAGCTCGCGAAAATTTTTGGTACTGATGCCATTGCGTCGCATGAGCCCGAGCTTGTGCTGCACCAACGGGTGTTTGATCTCAAATACTGCCATTTTATCCCCCCCAGGATATAGAAACGGCGCGTCTGAGCGCGCCAAATTCGACCGTGTAAAATTGAACCGATTGTATTGTATTTTTCGACCTATGTATAATGCCTCGGCCAACTGAACGATGATCACTATTGCCGTTTTTTTTATACATCTACCCACCGATGCCGTCTATAAACATCGGTTGTTACTTAAGGAATATGCACCATGACTATCACTGCTCAGGATGCCCGGGCTGTACATGCTGAAGCTGACTGTTTGGCTGGACCTGAGGCACTGGATACCGCACTCGATGCTCTTGCCGCTGACATTACCGCTCGTCTCGGTGACGAACTGCCATTGGTTCTTTGCGTCATGAATGGCGGTCTTATTCCTACCGCCGAATTACTGATGCGACTGACGTTCCCCCTGGAAATTGATTATCTGCATGCCACCCGTTACGGCATGGAGACTCAGGGGCAGCAACTTGAGTGGAAGGCTTATCCGAAGACATCGGTTAAAGGGCGTACGGTGCTGGTTGTCGACGATATTTTTGATCAGGGCCATACGCTGAAGGCGGTCTGTGAATACTTGCATGTTCAGGGCGCAAAATGCGTTCTTAGTGCGGTTACCGTCAATAAGCTCCATAATAGAAAGGTTGCTGATTTCTTACCGGACTTTGTTGGTCTGGATATTGAAGATCGCTTCTTATATGGCTTTGGCATGGACTACCAGGGTGTCTACCGGAATGTGAAAGGGATTTACGCGGTAAAAGGCAATTAACGCTACCTGTGGCAGCAAGCGAGAAAAACAATGACGATGCAAGAAGGGTTGTTTCTGGCGGCGGCGGGTGCCGCTTTATTGACCGTGCTGGTGCAGTACCTGCGCAGCCGTAACAAAGCCCTGCCCTACACTGCGCGTCACGATATCAAAGCCCGGCGGCTTTGGCGTTGCGATCCTCAAGCCTACGAACGTAAATTCGGTGCAGCGGATCAGCAGGTCGCGCAAGCGCAGCGAACGCATAAATCGTCCTGAAAACAGTCCCCGATCAGCAATGCCGAAGCGTTGATCGGGGATTTGCGGGCCGTAGGCGCGATCAAATATACCTGATCTTCACAGCCGCTCAGCGGCTCAGCGGCTCACCGATCAGCGCCTCAAGCGCCTGCCGGCGTTCTTGCAGCATCGGATCCTGACTGATCTCCCGCTGCTCTTCCAAAACCGCATGCAGTACATCCGTTGTTGTCAGCGGGTTGGCGAGAACTACGCGAAATACCACAACAGGTTGACGCTCGTATTTGATCGGCTCCAGCCGGGTCCGGGATACAAACGCTTTGCCGTGTTCACGCTGGGTTTTTTGCAAATAACGTGTAATCCGGCTGAGCTGTTCGTTAACCTGAATTCGCTGTTTTTGTGACGCGCGGGCAAGATAAGCCTGAACATTGGCTGGTACCCAGCGGTAAGTCAGGATATTCAGTTCCGGATCACTGATCAGTTCGAAATCCTCTGCAGCTTCGATGATATCGGCAAAATAGCGGGCTTTCTCGATCCCCTGATCAATCAGCAGTTCATAGCCACGTCGGCCAATAATTTTCAGCCCCGAGTGAACCAGCATCGCCATTCCCGGCCTGGAGCCTTCCAGTGTTGTACTTCCCAGGTCTTTCGAACCCTGGCGAATAATATACTGAGCGTGGTGCTCGATACTGTTCAGCGCTGCCGGATTACGAAACAACACCAGGCCGACACCCATGGGGATATAGAGCTGCTTGTGCGCATCGATGGTGACGGAGTCGGCTCGCTCAATACCCTGCAAACGATGTTTAAAACGCCTGGAAAACAGTGTTGGTCCTCCCCAGGCGCCATCCACATGAAAGTGGATCTTTTCCCGGGCCGCGATGTCTGCCAGGGCGTCCAAGGGATCAATATTACCCGTTTCGGTCGTTCCGGCCACGCCCACAATGGCGATGGGGCGGATGTTGTCGTCTCGTAGCCGGCGAATAGCTGCTTCCATGGCTGCCGGGATAACGCGGTTATGTTCATCGGTATCAACGGCGATAATATTCTCACGGCCAATCCCTAAAACGTCGGCAGCTTTACTGAGTGAGTAATGCCCGCGTTTCGATACCAGTACCGCTGCCCCTTCGCACTCATAAAACTTGCAGGCGCGGAAAAACCCTTCCCGGGATATGCCTTTGAAGTCGCCCTGCGGTGCAAACGCCCGGTTTCGTGCGACCCAAAGCGCAGTGATATTGGCAATCGTGCCGCCGGAGCAAAAGGCACCAAGGTGCTGGTTAGCATCGTGCAGCCATTGCTCGTAAAAGCCTTCGCTTTGCTGATAGATAAGACGATGCAACATACCCAGCACCTGACGCTCAAGGGGGGTAAACGCCTTGGATGTCTCGGTTTTTACCAGGTTCTGGTTCAGCGCAATCATGATCTTTGACAGCGGCAGCATAAAATAAGGCAGCGCCGACGTCATATGACCGATAAAGCTGGGGGATGCGGTGTGAACCGATTGGGCCACCACTTTTTCGAGCAGGAACGTGGTTTGATCGGAGACGTAAACCGGATCTTCCGGGATTTCCGTGTCGCGAAAGTCCTTTTCCAATTCAACAAGGTCGGTCTCTTCGGCAACGATGTGCTGCTGAAGAAATCCAAACAGGTTCTGGGATATCGACTGGTCAAGTATGGCCAGCGTCGATTCAGGAGCCTCAGGCACGGTAAAGATACGATGCAACTGGGCCAGGCTAGCGTCCGCGTGTCTACTGCTGTCTGTCATAGAAGGCTTCCAACAGACCTATGTGTCACCCTGTTTGTCGGGCACCAAATACCATAAACCCCAGGTCCATTTGTTGACTGGCCGCATTTATATTGCAACCGGGCTGCGGTGAAGTCGGGCAAGTATTCCAGAGCAGCTGAGCATTTGCAATTAGCGGTTCGGGCTTTATTTGCTGCATCGCATCACGACAATAATCATTTTCATGATCTAATGAGTGATTTTCAGCGGCGCGATTGCATCGGAGTGGTTACAATACCACTCGCTGGCATTATGCCGTGAAATCAAGCCTCTGCCGTATCTATAAAGGAACTGATTGTGAGCCAAACCACCGTCCATGCCGATCTGTTAGCCAGTCTGAAGCAACGCATCCTCCTCCTGGACGGAGGCATGGGCACGATGATCCAGCAATATAAGCTTGAAGAAGCCGATTTCCGCGGCGAGCGTTTCGCGGACTGGCCTTCAGATTTGAAAGGCAACAATGACCTGCTGGTGTTAACCCAGCCGGACATTATCAAGGCGATACATAGCGAATACCTGGAGGCCGGTGCCGACATCATCGAAACCAACGCCTTTAATGCCACGCGCATTGCGATGGCCGATTACGGTATGGAAGACCTTGCCCGCGAAATCAATGTCGAAGCCACCCGTCTTGCCCGGCTTGCTGCGGATGAAATGACGGCGAAGACGCCAGATCGGCCGCGCTACGTCGCCGGCGTACTGGGACCGACCAACCGCACCTGCTCTATCTCTCCGGATGTAAACGATCCTGCGGCCCGTAATGTCACCTTCGACGAGTTGGTTGAGGCCTATACCGAAGCGGTATCGGGTCTGGTTGAGGGCGGCGCAGACATTATTCTGATTGAAACGGTCTTCGATACCCTGAATGCCAAGGCCGCAATATTCGCTGTTGAACAGTTTTTTGATACCCAGGGCGTGCGTTTGCCCGTGATGATTTCAGGTACGATCACCGACGCGTCAGGGCGAACACTGTCCGGGCAAACCACGGAAGCATTCTGGAACTCAATACGCCATGCACAGCCCGTCGCCGTCGGACTCAACTGTGCTCTCGGACCACAGGAGCTGCGTCAGTATATTCAGGAACTGTCCCGCGTCAGCAGCACCTTTGTTTCAGCCCATCCTAACGCCGGTCTGCCTAACGCCTTTGGCGGTTATGATGAAACACCTGAGCAGATGGCTGAAGAAATTGGTGAGTGGGCCGCGAGCGGCTTTCTGAATATCGTCGGTGGTTGCTGCGGAACAACCCCTGATCATATTCGTGCGATCGCTGCCGCCGTTGGCCAGCATGCCCCACGAGTACTGCCCGAACTGCCCGTCGCCTGCCGGTTATCAGGTTTGGAGCCCTTGACCATCGATTCGGACACGCTGTTTGTCAACGTCGGTGAGCGAACCAATGTCACCGGCTCCGCCATGTTTCGCCGCCTGATCAAGGAACAGGATTATGAATCGGCCTTGGCCGTCGCGCGCCTGCAGGTAGAAAGCGGTGCTCAGATCATCGATATCAACATGGATGAAGGCATGCTCGACTCAGAAGGCGCCATGGTGCGCTTTCTGAACATGATTGCCACCGAGCCCGATATTTCCCGCGTCCCGATCATGATCGACTCTTCCAAATGGGAGATTATTGAAGCTGGCCTGAAGTGTATTCAGGGCAAGGGGGTGGTGAACTCCATCAGTTTGAAGGAAGGTGAAGCCGCGTTTATCCACCACGCGCGGCTTATTAAACGCTACGGTGCCGCGGTGGTCGTCATGGCGTTCGATGAAACGGGCCAGGCAGATACCTATGAGCGCAAAGTCGAAATCTGCTCCCGTTCTTACCATATACTGACCAAAGACGTGGGTCTGGCGCCGGAAGATATCATCTTTGATCCGAATATCTTCGCCGTAGCGACCGGGATAGAAGAGCATAACAACTATGCGGTTGACTTCATCGAAGCGACCCGCACCATTCGCGCCACCCTGCCCCATGCACAGATCTCCGGCGGCGTGTCCAATGTGTCGTTTTCGTTCCGTGGTAATAACCCGGTTCGCGAAGCGATCCATGCGGTGTTTCTCTACCATGCCATTCGTGCGGGCATGACCATGGGTATCGTCAATGCGGGACAGCTGGCCATTTACGCTGACATTCCCGATGAGCTTCGCGATGCCGTTGAGGACGTTATCCTTAATCGTCATGATCAGGGAACCGACAACCTCTTGGCCATTGCCGACCGCTTCAACAACAGCGGCGAAGAAGTTGCCCCGCAAACGCAAGAGTGGCGAAGCTGGCCTGTGGAAGAGCGTCTCAGCCATGCTCTGGTAAAAGGCATTACCGAGTTTATCGATGAGGACACGGAAGAAGCGCGGCAGGCGGCAGAACGTCCGTTGCAAGTTATCGAAGGCCCACTCATGGCGGGCATGGGCGTTGTCGGCGATCTGTTCGGCGCCGGCAAGATGTTCCTGCCACAGGTCGTGAAGTCGGCGCGCGTTATGAAAAAGGCCGTTGCTTATCTGATGCCTTATATTGAGAAGGAAAAGGCCGGTAGCAAGGCGAGTACCGCTGGCAAGGTCCTGATGGCAACCGTCAAAGGCGATGTGCACGATATCGGCAAGAATATCGTTGGCGTGGTGTTACAGTGCAATAATTTTGAGATTATCGATCTGGGCGTCATGGTTCCGGCAGAAACCATTCTGCGCACCGCCATCGAACAGGATGTCGACATTATTGGCCTGTCCGGGCTGATAACCCCCTCCCTCGACGAGATGGTGCATATTGCCAAGGAGATGGAGCGCCGATCCATGAAACTCCCCATTATGATTGGTGGTGCCACCACCTCAAAGATGCACACGGCGGTGAAAATTGAACCCAACTACAGTGCTCCAACTGTCTACGTTCATAACGCTTCGCGCAGCGTTGGCGTAGCGGCGGCGCTGTTAAGCGATCAGCAACGGGATGCGTTTGTGGCAGAAACGCGCCGGGATTACCAGGAGGCCCGCGAACGTCACCTTAGCAAGAGCAAGGAGGCCCGGCGCGTATCGATTCAAAAAGCGCGGGCCAACAAGCAGCCTATCGACTGGGATAGCTATACCCCGACCAAGCCACAGTTTCTGGGCACGCAAGTGCTGGATAACTATGACCTGCAGACCCTGGCCG
>JBFGYY010000020.1:0-15617 GCA_041587095.1 Motiliproteus sp.
CCCTGAAAGCCACCTACTACCGTATCGCGCTGGATTTTATCGAATCCTATAACAATGATGCGTTGATGAACGGTCTGGCTCTGGACCGTCATCAGGAGGAGAAAGCCGCCGAGCTGTTTGCCGCTAACATTATGCACGCAGGCGAAGATTTTCTGGAAAATCCGATGGATACACCGTTTATCCCCAGCTGGAACCGGGTCACCAGTGCGATGCCTGACTTTCTGGAGCGACTCTATGATGCAGTCGAGGCGGATAATGCCGAGTAGGGAAGGGCGGCAGGCGACACGCTGTAGGCGGCAGGTTAACAACAAACGCTAGAGCCCAATGCGGGCTATCCGGCTGGTGGCCAAGGCAATCAATTTTGCGCGACCAGCCAGAGGCATTGGTAGGGTTGGATCTCCTGTTCAGTCACATCGAACGGCTTCTGGCTGATAAGATCGAACGCACGGTGCTGAAAGGCGTCGGGAAGCTTATTGCCGGGGGCTGTATGCTGCGGGTGCGCGCTGAGGTTGTGGATGGCCAGCAGGGACTGGCCGCCACAGGGCGAGGTTCGCAGCAGAGCAAACAGGCTGTCCGAAAGCACCAGCACCTCCTGCCCGGCATCCGGATGGAAGACTGGCTGGCGGCGCCGGATCTGCATCAGACGGCGTAAGGCACCGAACACACGGGCCTGTGGGGTCGAAGGATCTTGCAAGAGTAATTCGAGCTGGCCTTTGTGCCATTTATGGCGGTTGATGGAGCGGGTACGCTGCGTCGCTTCCACCTGGTCCAGATCATTGGGCGTCGCCGTCAAACTATGGATATACACGGCGGGAATCCCTTGCAGCGCCAGCATAATGGTCTGCGAGCATAGGAACCGTTCCACCTGCCAGATATCCTTACCGGTGCGGGTACCGCACAGTGCGTCAAATAGCGAGATATTCAGCTCATAGGGTAGCTCTTCACCGGATGCCGAGCCGCGCTTGCTGACAAAGCCGCCGTATTGATGCACCGAATCGAGCAGGTCGTTCAACTCATGCGCGGGGATCAGGCCTTCAATGGCGCGTACACCGACGCCATCGTGAGAAGCGGTAAAGTTCAGGTAGGTACAACCGGACGGCAGCTCCGGAAGTGATCTGGCCCAGCGCGTCAGATAGCTGGCATTGCCTCGGTTCAGGCCGTGCAGCACCAATGGCGGCAGGGCAAACTGGTACACCATCTGCGCTTCATCTCCGGCGCCAAAATAGCTGATATTCTCCTGGTGCGGCACATTGGTTTCGGTGATCAGGACCACGCCGGGTGTCAGCTCATCCACCAGTGTTCGCAGCAGTTTAACGACCTCATGGGTCTCGGGCAGATGAATGCAGGGGGTACCGATCTCTTTCCACAGAAACGCCACGGCATCGAGACGCACAAAGCGGGCACCCGCGTCGATGTAGGCAAATAATATGTCGATCATCTCCAGCAACAGGTCGGGGTTGGCAAAGTTGAGATCGATCTGATCTTCGCTAAAGGTGGCCCAGACATGCTTAATGCCGGACGGGGTATACACATCCACGACCAGCGGCGTGGTGCGCGGGCGTATCACTTGCCGAAGATCGGTGTCCGGATCGACCTCGATAAAGTAGCCGTTTGCGGGAGGCGTATCGTTGATAAAATCAACGAACCACAGGCTTTGGCGCGAAGCATGGTTAAGAACCAGGTCGGCCATCAGTTCAAAGCTTGTGCCGATATGGCGGATATCCTGCCAGTCGCCCAGCTTGGGGTCGACCGCCCGGTAGTCGATAACAGAGAAACCATCATCCGAGCTATAGGGGTAAAAGGGCAGCAGATGCACCGCGCTGATCGAATCCCGCAACTGTACCTGCAGAAATCGGGCGAGGGATTCAAGCGGTGCAACATCGTCTTCGAGGATCGAGTCGCCATAACTGATCAGGATCAGGTCGCGCTCGTCCCAATGCGGGTGCTTGTCGGGCGTTGTCTGTGCGCGATAGCGGCTTACTTGCTGCAGCAGGCGTTCCAGTAGCGCGCTATTGCCGTAGATACGCTCAAGGTGCTGCGCGAGCCGAGCTTTGAAAGCGATCTCTATCGAACGTTCTGGCACGGTTACCTCCGTAAAATCCACCGCGATAAGCTTTGTTATACCTCTCTCCTTGCTTGTCTGCAGGAGCTGGAAGGCTGGCACAGGCCGTTTTTCAAATTACGCCGGCCCTAGTTACATTAATCACTAAGCAAGATCCGTGCTTGTTCTTCGCCGGCGGACAGCCCCTTCTCCTTGCACGCCTGGATATTGGCACGAGCGCCGGCTTAGCTGCCCCACTTTGAGACGGTATCTGTGCTCAGGGGCTGTGCCATCCTGATAGCCGAATAACGGTGATGTTTTAATAAGGCCTTTTATTACAGCGGGTTAAGTTGATGGTGTCTCGCAGCTGGCAAAGGAGGATTATTGCCAACACCAGTCCGTAAGCATGCAAAGTCTGCCGTTGCTGGTTTTGCCGCGCGGGAAAAGACGGTGGAGGGAGGGCGAGCACTGTCGCTGGACAATGCCCGCACCGGTGTTGCCTGAAACGCACGTTACTGGTGCGCCTTATATGTCTCCCCGGTGTTATGAGTATTTTCATAGCAGGCATGCAAACGGAATATCTGCGTGGTAGAGCTGCTTACACACGCCATTCTAGCCGTTAGCGGTACAACAACCCGCCAGTGGCTGGTTATAATAACGCCCCCGTACAGCCTTGGAGAATCGCTCTTGACTCAGTTTCGTCCGTGCATCGACTTACATCAGGGTAAGGTGAAACAGATCGTGGGAGGCAGCTTGAATGATGATGGCGCCGCGACGAATTATATCAGCCCTTACGATGCGCCCTATTACGCCAACCTGTACCGCCAGCACGGGTTAACCGGCGGGCATGTGATTGCGCTGGGACCGGGGAACAAGGAGCAGGCACTGGCTGCACTGCAGGCCTGGCCCGGTGGTTTGCAGTTTGGCGGCGGCGTCAACTGCGAGAATGCGACCGAGTATCTCGACGCCGGTGCATCGCAGGTCATCGTCACGTCATACCTGTTTGAAGGCGGGCAGTTCTCCTGGGAGCGCCTCGAGCGCATCAAGGCTGTGACCGGTACGGATCGCCTGGTCCTGGATCTGAGCTGCCGCAAGACCGGCGACGGCTGGCATATTGCCACCGATCGCTGGCAGACGGTCACCGAGCTGGCGATCACGCCGCAGGTGCTGAGCGAGCTGGAAAAACATTGCGCCGAATTTCTGATTCACGCGGCCGACGTTGAAGGGTTGCAGGGGGGGATCGATGAGGCGCTGGTGGCCTTGCTGGGCCAGCACTGCAGCATTCCCGTCACTTACGCCGGTGGTGCGCGTTCTCTGGACGACCTGGAACAGGTCAAGACGCTTTCCGGTGGTCAGGTCGACCTGACGATCGGCAGTGCGCTGGATATATTCGGCGGCAGTGGCGTGACTCTGGAGGCCTGTGTGGCCTGGAACCGGGCGCAATAACGTCTGATCGCGCGGGGCTTGCGGCCTTTTTGTACCGGCTGCGGGTCGCTACAGTGGTTATAACCGTGTTACAAACCTGTTCGAACCATGTTGCAGGCATGTTAAAACCATGACGCCGCCGGTGGCTCGCGGGCCACGTACCGCGCCACGGCGTTTGCGGTATCGGCTCTTCTATACGCCTATAGGCAAGCCGCTACCGGCCTTGATCTCTTTCACCGAGATGCTGGTTTGGATCGCGCTCACTCCGGGAATACGCCGGATAATATTGATCCGATCAGAAAACTCATCCAGATCCCGAAACACCATCTGCAGGATATAGTCGACACTCCCCGTGATGCAGTGGCACATCTGCACCCATTCCAGCGCGTTGACGATCTGCTCGAATTCGTTCGTGAGTGCCATATCATGGCTGGAGAAGGATACCTGAGTGAAGGCCACCACCCCGAAGCCCATCTTGCGTCGGTTGAGTATCTGAAACCGCTGGGATGGTTGCAAGGCGCGGGTTTGCAGCTGGTGAATCCGAAAGCCTGGATGATGGCGCTGTCCAGCATCGCTATTTTTTCCCTTCCCGATACCAATGGTCTGGGGCATATCTCCTGGCTGGCGATCATTTTCTTTATTGTCGCGGTACCTTGCCAGCTCTGCTGGAGCTGGCTGGGCCAGTCGGCCAGCCTGTTAAGCCGTTTTCCAAGCTGGGAAACCCGGATCAACCGGTTGCTGGTGCTATCGTTACTCGGCGTAGTCTGGGGCGCGGTATGGGTGTTGTAGGTCCGCGAGGCGATAATAAAGATCCTATCGTCTGGGGTGGATCACCGGCGAAGGCCAGGCGTGTATTCGCCTTGCCGCGGCTGGCACGGGCCGTTTATGACCCGTGCAGCCTAGGATTAAAACGGCAGCGGATAGTCGCTGAATACCGTATCGATATCGGCCAGTGCCTGCTCGCTCAGTGGCATCGAGAACGCAGTGATATTTTCTTGCAGCTGTGCCATGGAGGTCGCACCGATGATGGTGGAGGTGACCCCGTCCACCTGATCGATCCAGGCCAGGGCTAACTGGCTTGGTGTGTAACCGTAGCTGTTGGCAAGTTCGACATAGCGCTGCGTGGCGCTGTTCGCCAGCGGTGTATCGCGGAACAGGCCGTTGCGCTGCATCAGGGTCCAGCGACTACCGGCAGGGCGTGCGCCATTCAGATACTTGCCGCTCAGCATGCCGCCCGCTAGGGGTGACCAGGGCAGGTAGGCGATATTCTCGTGGATGCAGTTTTCGATCAGATAAGGCCAGTCTTTGGCGTGCAGCAGGCTGAACTCATTCTGAATCGAGACCATGCGCGGCAGATCATAGTGTTTGCTGAGCTTTAAATAGGTGTTGATGCCCCAGGGCGTATCGTCGGATAAGCCGCAATGGCGGATCTTGCCGGCCTTCACGCAGGCGGCCAGGCCCTGCAGGATATCCAGCATCTGCGCTTCCTGTTCCCGGGCCTCAAAGGTGCTGAACTTGAATTGGTTCGGGAAGTGTTTGCCAAAGTGCGGCGAAGTGCGATTCGGCCAGTGCAGCTGATACAGGTCGATATAATCGGTTTGCAGGCGCTTCAAGGAGGCATCGACCGCTGCGATCACGCTTTCCCCGCTAATGGGGCCGCCCTCGCGCACCCAGGACAAGCCGGGACCGGCTATCTTGGTTGCTAAAATCAGCTCGCTACGGCGTTGCGGATTTGCGGCTAGCCAGTTGCCGATCAGGGTTTCGGTCGTGCCATAGGTTTCAGCCGTCGGCGGGATCGCGTACATCTCCGCCGTATCGATGAAGTTAACCCCTTGGCTGAGAGCGAACTCAATCTGCTGATTGGCATCTTGCTGGTTGTTTTGCCGGCCCCAGGTCATGCTGCCTAAACAGACGCGCGACACCGATAGGTCACTGCTCCCCAGTGTTGAATAATTCATAGTGCGATGCTTCCTTGGTTCTGTTTGCCAGCCCTTGAGGGACTATTTATTCACGGGCCCGTTTCACAAGTCAAGATACGTCAGATCGCATGGCCGATCAGGCCCTGTTTAAGACCTGCAGCGCGATAATCATGGCGACTTCGCTCGCCATCCGCCGTTGAGCAGATCTATTTCTTGCGGCACGTTGTCCCCCTAAGTATTGATGATCACTAGTTTTTTCAATCCGTTAGGTCTGATAGTGAGTACTCGATACGCGGCTACTAAGGGTCAATTTAAAAAATTGATCCACATCAGCAATGCGGGTATTTGCGCAGAAATGCACCAGATTGATGCGTATTATGTCGTCACGCACTGTTGAGGGGCGATTTGTAGCGGCTTTGGCATTGTGTGAACCTACAAGAGAGATTTGCTAAAGCAAATCACTGGCTGACTTCCATGGAGTTGAAGTTGATGACGTACTCAAGGATGCCCCCCCTCCTCTTGCCCTCAGACTCTGCTGCTTGCAGCGCCTATCGCGCCAGCACTAAGGCTCAAAGGTATCTAGCCACGGAAGCATGATTGAGCTGTCGTAGGTTTATGGGTAGATGCATTAGCGTTTAAAAGGATGTTTAACGATGATTCGATTTAACGATATTAAAATGAAGCCCAAGCTGATTGGGACGTTGCTGCTAGTCAGTTTGATCCCTTTGCTTTCCATCGCCTGGATTGCTGGACAGAAAGCGGAAGAGGCGCTGCTCGCCCAGTCTTATGCGCAGCTTGAGGGCGTCCGCTCGATTAAAAAGACCCAGATCGAGAAGTATTTTGCCGAACGCCAGGGTGATATGGGCGTTTTGGCCACCACCGTCGATACGCTGCGCGACGAAGCCTTCAAGAAGCTGCAGGCTATCCAGTCCATGAAGCAGTCGCAGTTGCAGGATTACCTTCGGGCGATGAAGACCAGCTTGAAAACGTTGAGTGCCGATCCCGCTGCGCAGCAGGCGATGCTTGATCTCAACGAGACCTTCGAAGCCAACGGCGATAGCATCGATACCCCTGAGTGGCGGACAACGGCCAGGAAGCACCAATCCCGGCTGAAGGACATCGTCGAGGGTAACGGCTGGTATGACCTGTTCCTGATCCATACCGATGGCGATATCGTCTATACCAATGCCCGGGAATCCGACTTGGGGCAAATCATCCCCGACAGCAAGCTGCGCGATTCCAGTCTTGGAGAGGCGTTCCGTCGGGCCAGCCGCGCCGGTCCCAACGAAGTTGTGCTCGGTGACTTCGCCCCGTACGCGCCATCCAATGGTGAACCTGCGGCCTTTATGATGACCCAGATGCGGAATGCGCAAGGCAATCTTATCGGCTACGTTGCCCTGCAGATTCCGCTGGACAGAGTCAATGCCATCATGCTGCAGCGCGAGGGCTTGGGCCAGACCGGTGAGTCCTACCTCGTGGGCCCGGATCAGTTGATGAGGTCAGACTCCTATCTAGACCTTCAGGGGCATTCCGTGAACGCTTCATTTGCTAACCACACGACGGTAAGCACGACCCCGGTCACGCAAGCGCTGGCAGGTGAGTCTGGCACAGGGGTCATCGTCGACTATAACGGTAATCCAGTACTCTCTACCTGGAATCCCGTCGAGGTGGGTAGCGGTATCCGCTGGGCAATGGTGACCGAGATTGATGTTGCTGAAGCGTTTGTCCCGCACAAAGCGGGTGAAGATAAAGATTACTTCAACAAATATATCGAGCAGTACGGCTATTACGATCTGTTTCTGATTAATCCTGATGGCCTGGTGTTCTACAGCGCCGCGAAAGAAGCCGATTTCGGCACCAATATGCTTTCTGGTAAATACAGTAACAGCAATCTGGGCCGCTTGGTTAAAGAGGTCGCTACCAGTCGCACTTTTGGCTTAGCCGATTTTGAACCTTATGCGCCGAGCAACGATGCCCCTGCCGCCTTTATTGCTCAGCCCTTGTATCACGATGGCAAGCTTGAGCTGATTGTTGCTATGCAGCTGCCTCTTGAGGGTATTAATGACATCATGCAGCAGCGTGATGGTATGGGTCGTACGGGTGAAACTTACCTGATCGGTGCAGACAAGCGGATGCGCTCGGATTCTTTCCTGGATAGCCAAGGGCATAGCGTTGAAGCCTCTTTTGCTGGCACGATCGATCGTAATGGTGTCGATACTGAAGCTGCGCGCAATGCGCTGGCAGGAGAAACAGACGCCAAGGTCGTCATCGATTATAACGGCAACCCTGTATTGTCTGCCTATACACCATTGACGATTCAAGGCACCCAGTGGGCGCTGTTGGCTGAAATCGATGAGGCAGAAGTCGTAGAACCTGTGCAGGCTTTACAGCAGATCATCCTCGTCGTGGTGGCTATCGCCACATTATTGGTCATTGGTGTGGCTCTGTTCTTAGCCGCTGCGATAACCCGGCCCATCTCCGAAGCGGTTAAAATTGCAGGTGCACTGTCTGAGGGGGACTTGACTACCCGTATTGTCGTAAAGAACAAAGATGAGACAGGCCTGCTGCTGAGCGCAATGAAGAGCATGTCAGAAAAACTGGCGCAGATCGTTGGTGATATTCAAGGTGGCGCAGCAGCGTTGGCCAGCGCCTCAGAGGAAGTGAGTGCGACGTCGCAGTCCTTAAGTCAGTCATCGACGGAACAAGCAGCCAGTATTGAAGAAACTAGCGCATCGCTTGAGCAGATCTCGGCATCCATCGCCCAGAACGCTGAAAATGCCAAGGTTACTGACGGCATCGCCTCTCAAGCATCCATACAGGGTAAAGAGGGTGGCTCAGCTGTGACTAGCACGGTGGATGCGATGGCTAATATCGCCGATAAGATCTCTATTATTGAAGATATTGCCTACCAAACCAATCTATTGGCTTTGAATGCGGCTATTGAAGCAGCCAGGGCGGGCGAACACGGCAAAGGTTTTGCGGTGGTTGCGGCTGAAGTACGTAAGCTTGCGGAACGCAGCCAAAAAGCCTCACAAGAGATTAGCGAGCAAGCGTCTTCTAGTGTCGATATTGCGAGAAAGGCGGGGGCGCTGTTGAATGAAATAGTCCCGGCTATTGTTAAGACAGCAGACTTGGTACAGGAAATATCATCTGCCTCGATTGAGCAGTCCAGCGGTGTGAGTCAGATCAATTCGGCGGTGGCGCAAATGGATCAGACTACCCAGCAAAATGCTTCTGCTTCTGAAGAGTTAGCGGCAACTGCAGAAGAAATGAGCAGCCAAGCCCAGCAATTGCAACAGACAATGGAGTTCTTCCAGATTGAAGGCAATACCGTTAAAAAAGCGGCCATTGCTAAACCTGGAGCCACGAACGCGAAGGTCGGCGCCGTTAGTGATGCCGCTTCAGCCACCAACGATTTTGAGCGGTTTTAGGAGGGGGCTTATATGGAACATGTAGCCATGAATCCCACTGCCGATACAATGGTGTCTCTTGATGCTGATAACGCTTCCCAATACCTGACATTCATGCTTCAAGATGAGATATTTGGTTTGAGTATTCAGCCGATCAAAGAGATTACCGATTACGGCAAGATCACACCGATTCCGATGGTGCCAAGTCATGTTCGTGGCGTTATTAATCTGCGAGGCAACGTTGTCCCGGTGATCGACTTGCCTGCACTATTCGGTTGGGGCTCTTCAGTCGTTAACAAGCGAAGCTGCATTGTTATCGTCGAAATTGAGACCGGCGGTGATGATGGTGTGATGGTGGTTGGTATCGTGATCGATAGCGTTAGCGAAGTGCTTGATATCCCGACTGCTGACATCGGTGCGCCGCCAAGCTTTGGCGCGAAGGTTCGTACGGATTTTATTTGTGGCATGGGAAAGGTGGGGGAGGGCTTCATCGTAATCCTCAATGCCAGCAAAGTGCTTTCAGCCGATGAACTCTCTAAATTGGAGGAAGTTAAGCGCGTTAACTGATACCCCGTATTTCTTTTTTGCTATTTCGAGCTGTTTTTTTTTGTGCTCATAAGTTGTTGTTCAGGAAAAATGCAATGAAGGATGTAGTGGGTTTTTATTATGGATAATGATTCAGCTCGAACCGTAATTTTGATCGTCGCTCTTCTGGGGGCGGGAAATGCCTTTGCCGATCATCCGCTTAGCCATGCGGAGGCGCTGAGCAGCGCGCCCTCTGTCGATGGCGTTGCTGGCTTGGCCGCAACAGCTAACGCACCCCCATACGGCAGGAGGGGATCATGACCATCCTGCTGCTGCCAAGACCCTTTACTCGTATGTCTCCGATCCCGATGAGGAACGCTACAACGCCGACTGGGTGCCAAAACCCCGGCTGCGAGCGGGTGTGCATGCCGATCGCATCTACTTTCTGATCCACTGGGCTGTTGAACGCTCAGATTCGCTTTACCGGCACTGGAAACGTAGTGGCAAACGCTGGCGAAGAAGCAATAGTAAGGACGACATGCTGGCGTTGCGCTTCGAAATCGGCGGAGACTTTGATAGTTGTATGGTGTCGGGTAAGGAGTATCAAGTTGACCTTTGGCGCTGGTCTGCAGGGCGATCAGACAAGCTCGGTATTGCCGACGATATGCACCACGCCTATTCACCGAATTTTATCGATAATGCCATCGCCTATTCAACGGTTGAGCGCACGGTTTACATTGTGAAGCGCTACGACAGCGGTTCCAAGGGCTGGCGGCATCATACTCGCCCGAAGGAGAAAAAAGCCAAGGTTGTTGAGGGCATCATTCTCGATGAGAAGGTCCGAGGCAGTGTGACGGATGTTGAAGCCAAGGGGCATTGGCTGGATGGCATCTGGACGCTGGAACTGTCACGGCAATTACGTACCGACGATTCAACCGATGTGGTCTTCAGAAAGGGCGAGGAAATCGTCGGCCAACTGGCCTTCTTTAATGCCGGCTCTCGACTGCGAAAACAAATCAGTGAAACCTTGGTTTTCGACCTGTCAAAACTCAAATAAACAGCTGTTTGTATGGGTTTTTTTAGGAGTGGGTCATGGTAAGGCGATTGTCCCGAGGCTGTCTTGTATTAGCAGCAACACTTGAGGCCGCATGGGTGCAAGCAGTACCGCTAAATGACCGTGTAGCGGCCATCGATCAGGCGCAAAAACACCTGAGTTTTATGAAATTCCGTATACAGCTGTTACACCATGAAGCACGCAGCAGTATCCGCGATTCACTCGACCTTCCTCTGTTTGAAGACTATTTCCGCCTGCCGGAATCGAGTCAAAATGCCTACGACAACCTGGGACAAATTCAACTGTCCGAGCAGCAGAATCTTGTGCGCCAAAGGATGGAAGAGTGGGTGCTTGCCTTGAACCGTCGATTTCCCATCGGCGAAACTTGCCTGATTGATAAATCCGGGCAGAAGCATTTCCGGGTAGTAGAGGGGCTGATCGAGCAACCCCATCATTTTTCCTCTGAGGAGCATGGCTCGCCTTTTTTTGCCCCCACCTTCAAGATTGGCAAGGGTGATGTGCACCTCTCCGAGCCCTATATGTCGGCTGATATCTTCTCCTGGGTTCGGAGCTTTGCTTCACCTATTGTCTTGGCCTCGGGAGATAAGCCGGGGATATATCACATTGAGATCCCTTTAAGCAGCTACCAAGAGATCCTGGCAAGTAAGGACTTCTCGTTTCAGGACCGAAGTAAAAGCACTCCGGACCAGCTTGAAGAGGGGCGCTTTTTCATCTTCGATCGGTCGGGCTGGCTGATCGGTGACAGTCGTGATCTGATCGACTTTGAACTCAAGGCCGAGCGTCACCCGCATAAAGTCGATGAGCTAACCGATTATCTGCCCCTTGAGCGTTTTCCAGATTATAGCCGCCATGCTGCAACCATTTTCCCCGGTGCGGACGGTAAGGTCCAAGTAGAGCGCATGTGGCGGGAGGAGGTTGGTACCTTCACGCTGCAGCTGCAGGGGCGTGAATATGTCGTTGCCTTTGACCGAGTGCCTGATCAGGAATGGATACTCGTGCACCTGGACCCCATTGGCGGGCTGGGTTATTGGGAAAAGTAACCTTGTCGAGTCAGCATGACTGAACGGATTAACACATAAAACCTAGTTAAGGATTGTTAAACTAACGTTTGGCCAATCGCCGTCACGTCATGTGGCTGCTCGTTAAGAGGAAAAATGCAAGACGCGGCGTCACTGCACGCGCTTATGCCCCGGCCTCCTCTCCCGCAAGCCCCTTACCCCACCCGCACGTCCCATAGAGAAAATCGGCTCCCCGCCGACAATCGATATTTTCCTTCCGATGCATAGCGTACCAATCACAATGCTTAAGTTGCTATATGTTGCACGCGGTAGCAATGTGTCTTTTATCAATAGAAGGATAATTGGTCATACCAAATGTTAGGGTGCGCTAATGCAAGCGCTTGGGTTTGCCGGGTTAATCTGATTGTTTTTCGCTTCCTTTCGTCATGCTCACAGCTTTTTGGTGTTTTATCCGACTGTTTTTAAATGGTTTTGTTGTTTGGTTATTCCTGTTTTACCGCGTGTGTTGTACCGAAGGTGTCCGGCCCGATGCGACAAATACCCGCGTCATCCCAGGACGTTTTCAGGCTGTTCAACCCAGCAAGCGTCTGTTTTTAGCGCTCTAACCCTTTCTGGCGAGTACAAAAAATATACAGTTCTTGTTGTTATATGCGATGCAAGACTTTAGTATACCCCTTCGTTATCTAGGGTTGGTTTATTGGTATTACCAATTTGGCCCTGCGTGACGGCGGCCGACAGGTGCTGGCTAATGCCCATTTGGCTGATCAAAGTACAACAAATTTCTTGAAAAGGAGGGCAGTCACGCATGTTCCAGGTACGAATTCATGGACGCGGTGGACAGGGTGCGGTTTCCGGAGCAGAGATGCTGTCGGTCGCCGCTTTTCTGGAAGATAAACACGCTCAGGCTTTCCCGAGTTTTGGCTCGGAGCGCATGGGGGCCCCTGTCGTGGCTTTCTGCCGTATCGATAACAGAGAGATTCGTTCCCGCGAGCCGGTTCTCGAACCCGATGCGCTGCTGGTACAGGACCCCTCACTCTTCAATTCCGTTGATGTCTTCGCCGGTCTCAAGCCCGACGGTTATCTGATCATCAACACCACCAAGACCCTCGAAGAGCTGGGTATTGAAGAAGCCGCCGGTAAGCTGGCCCCCGGCCGTGTCTGGACCGTACCCGCTACCGAACTGGCCATTCAGCATGTCGGCCGCCCGTCCCCCAATGCCGGCATGATCGCCGCCCTGGCCCGCGCCTGTGACGGCGTTCTGGAGTTGGACTCGGTAGCCGCCGCCATCCGCAAGAAGTTTCCCGGCAAGGTCGGCGAAGCCAACGTGATCGCCGCTCAGGCCGCTTTCGACAGCGCCAAAGCTGTATAAATAGGAGGACCGACAATGCTTAAACAAATGGAAGGTTCCGTCGCGGTTGCCGAAGCCGTCGCTCTGGCCCGCCCCGAAGTGATCTGCGCCTATCCCATCACCCCACAGACCCACATCGTTGAAGGCTTGGGTGAGCTGGTGAAGGCAGGCAAGCTGGAAAACTGCGAATACATCAACGTCGAATCCGAATTCGCCGCGCTCTCGGTGGGTATCGGCTCCTCATCTGCCGGTGCGCGCACCTACACCGCCACCGCCAGCCAGGGCATTCTGTATATGGCCGAGGCCGTCTACAACGCCTCCGGCCTGGGCCTGCCCATCGTGATGACCGTGGGCAACCGCGCCATCGGCGCCCCTATCAATATCTGGAACGACCAGACCGACTCCATGTCGATGCGCGATGCAGGCTGGATTCAGCTGTTCTGCGAGACGAATCAGGAAGCGGTGGATGTGCATATCCAGGCGTTCAAGATCGCCGAGACCCTGAATGTGCCGGTGATGGTGTGTATGGACGGTTTTATCCTGACCCACGCCTACGAGCGTATCGATATGCCCGAGCAGGAGCAGATCGACCGGTTTTTGCCCCCCTTTAACCCCCGTCAGGTACTGGACCCCGCCAACCCGGTATCCATGGGCGCCATGGTCGGCCCCGAGGCCTTTACCGAAGTGCGCTACCTGGCCCATCATCGTCAGCTGCAGGCGCTGGAAGTGATCCCCAAGATTGCCGCCGAGTACAACGCCATTGTCGGTCGTGATAACGGCGGCCTGATCAGCACCTACAAAACCGACGATGCCGAGACCCTGATTATCTCCCTGGGCTCGGTGATCGGTACCATCAAGGATGTGATCGATACGCGTCGTGAAGACGGTGAGAAGATCGGTTGCATCGCGATTCGTTCCTTCCGTCCCTTCCCCATCGCAGAGATCCGCGCCGCCTGCAGCAAGGCCAAGCGCGTCGTGGTGCTGGAGAAGTGTTTCGCCGTGGGACTGGGCGGTATGGTCGCCTCCAATGTACGGATGGCGCTGTCCACTCAGCCGCTGCCGGTCTACAACGTGATCGCCGGGCTCGGTGGCCGTCCCATCACCCAGAAGTCACTGCACAAGCTGTTCGCCGAAGCGGCTGCGGACACGCTGGAAGGTCTGCACTTCCTGGATCTGAACAAAGAGACCGTGGAGCGCGAACTCGAACGCGAACGCCTCGAAGGCTGCTCCGGCGCCGTTGCGGAAAACATCCTGCGTGATATCGGCGCCGTCGCCGCCAGTAAGGTTTGAGGAGGGATTACCCATGACGCAAAATGCTAATCAGCAGGTCAAGTTCTATCAGACCGGCACCTACACCGTCGGCAACCGTCTGCTGGATGAAAACCAGCGCACGGTTCAGGCCAGTCTGGATCGTTCCAACTCGCTGGATTCCGGCCACCGCGCCTGTCAGGGTTGTGGTGAGGCGATCGGTGCCCGTTACGCCATCGACACCGTGATGCGCGCCACCGGCAACCAGATGATCGCCTGTAACGCTACCGGTTGTCTGGAAGTGTTCACCACCCCCTACCCTGAAACCGCCTGGCAGATGCCCTGGATTCACTCGCTGTTCGGCAACGCCGCAGCCGTGGCCACCGGTGTTGCCGCCGCCATGAAGGTGAAGGGTAAAAAAGAGGTGCGCGTTATCGCCCAGGGCGGCGACGGCGGCACCACCGATATCGGCTTTGGCTGCCTGTCGGGCATGTTCGACCGTAACGACGATGTGCTCTATATCTGTTACAACAACGAAGCCTATATGAACACCGGTGTGCAGCGCTCCTCCGCCACCCCCCCCGGTGCCCGTACCGCCACCACCATGCCCGTAGGGGCGGAGCCGGGTAACGTCTTCGGTCAGGGCAAGAACGTGCCGTTGATCGCCATGGCTCACGGCATCGACTACGTCGCCACCGCCAGCGTACATGACCTGCACGACCTGGAGCGCAAGGTGACCAAGGCGATGACTTTCCGTGGCTCTCGCTACATCGAGATCTTTGTGCCTTGTCCGCTGGGCTGGGGTTCCAAGCCGTGCGATACCATCAAGCTGGCCCGAATGGCCGCCGAATGCGGTATGTGGCCGATGCTGGAAGCGGAATACGGCGATCTCACCGCCTCCTACAAGCTGCGTAAGCCAGCTCCGGTCGACGGCTACCTGAAACTGCAGCGCCGTTTCGCCCACCTGTTCAAGCCTGGCCAGGAAGACCGCCTTGCCGGTATGCAGGCGCTGGCTGACAAGAACATCGCCAAATTCAATCTGCTGGAAAAGGGAGAGTAATCATGAATAAGCCCTTTGCAATTACCCTCGACGTCGGCACCAGTCTGGTCAACCATACCGGCAGTTGGCGCACCGAGCGCCCCGAATACGTTAACCGTCTGCCACCGTGCAACAAGACCTGTCCGGCCGGTGAGAATATCCAGCAGTGGCTGTTCCACGCTGAGGAAGGCAACTACAAGGAAGCCTTCAACGTTATCATGCAGGACAACCCGTTCCCCACCGTTATGGGTCGCGTCTGCTACCACACCTGCGAAAGCGCCTGTAACCGTAAAGACGTTGATGAAGCCGTGGGTATCAACGCCGTCGAGCGTTTTATCGGCGATGAGGCTCTGCGTCACGGCTGGACCGTGGAAGCCAAACCCGATACCGGCAAGAAAGTGATGGTGATCGGTGCCGGCCCCGGTGGCCTGTCAGCCGCCTACCACCTGCGCCGCATGGGTCACGCTGTCACTGTTTTCGAAGCCGCGCCCAAGGCCGGTGGCATGCTGCGCTACGGTATCCCCAAGTACCGTCTGCCCCGTGAAAAGCTCGCCGGTGAGATTGGCCG
>JBFGYY010000021.1:0-15289 GCA_041587095.1 Motiliproteus sp.
ATGACCGGCCCCCAGCTGACGCCGAGAAAATGATCGATCAGGGTATCGATATCCTGCATCGTCCGCGCTTTGGGTGGGGGGGTGGTCAGTGCGTGTTCGGCTTTGTGGGGACCGGCGGGCATATGATCCAGGCACTGGCGGATGATGCGCAGGCTCTGGCGGATCTCGTCAACCCGGACCCGGCAGCGATCGTAGCAGTCGCCGTTGTTGGCGGTGCAAACATCGAAATCAAAATTCTCATAACCCGAGTAGGGGCGGTGCTTGCGCCAGTCCCAATTCAGGCCTGTTGCGCGCAGACCGGGTCCGGTGACGCCCCATTCGACCGCCTCCGCGGTGCTGTAGTCGCCGACACCCACGGTGCGCTTTTTCAGCAGACTGTTGTCCATGACCATTTTTTCATAATGGTCGAGGCGGGCGGGCAGGTAGTCGATAAATTCGCGCACCATTCGATCCCATCCCACCGGCAGGTCCTGGGCTACGCCGCCGATCCGGAACCAGCTGGGATGCATCCGGGCGCCGGTGATCGCTTCGATGATACCGAACAACTTTTCGCGGTCGATAAACATATAAAAGATGGGTGACAGCTGGCCGACATCCTGAGAAAACGTGCCGTAAAACACCAGATGGCTGGCGATCCGGAATAGCTCGGCCAGCATAACCCGAATGGTTTTTACACGGTCCGGAACGCGGATCCCCGCCAGTTTTTCGACGGCAAGCACGTAGGGCAGGTTATTCATGACGCCGCCCAGGTAATCGATCCGGTCGGTGTAGGGGATATAGCTGTGCCAGGTCTGCCGTTCCCCCATTTTTTCCGCCCCGCGATGGTGGAAACCGATCTCCGGCACGGCATCGATAATCTCTTCGCCGTCCAGTTGCAGGATGATGCGGAACACACCATGAACACTCGGATGGTTTGGCCCCAGGTTGAGGAACATAAAGTCGCTGTGCTCGCTGTGGCGTTTCATTCCCCACTGTTCGGGCTCAAAGCGCATCGCTTCCTGTTCGCGTTCCTGCTGGTCATCGGGAAGGATGAATGGCGGCATCTCGGTGGCGCGGGCCGGGTGTTCCTTGCGCAGCGGGTGTCCCGTCCAGGTCGGCGGGGTGAGAATTCGATGCAGACGGGGGTGGCCGCTGAAGTTGATGCCGAACATATCCCAGGCTTCGCATTCGTACCAGTTGGCGGCAGGCCAAAGGGGGGTAATGGAGGGCAGGGTCAGGCTGTCGGAACGTAACGGCACTTTAATCCTGAGATCCTGATTACGGTCGTAGGAGATCAGGTGATAAACCAGACTGAAGTCGGCAGGGGGCTGGTTATCGCGCCGGCTGCGCTGGCGCTCATCGATGGCGGTGAGGTCATACAGGCAGAGAAAGGGGCCGCTTATGTTGAGTTTAAGAAATTGCAGCAGTCCCAGCGCATCGTCGCGACCGATCCATAGCGTGAGAATTTCATCAGTGCAGGGCTGGTTGGCCAGTAGCTGGCCGGAGAACGTGGCAGAGATCTCCTGTTCCAGGGATTGCGCTGATCGAACGGCTTCCATGGCTGAACTCCGAGCAGGTGGCTGAGAAAAACTATCTGCCTTTTCCTCAGCACGTAAAGGATGAAAATATGATTCATCCGGCGACCAAAACTGTAACACTTGCCCGCTTTAATCTGCCTGTAGCTCCCAGTACCGCAGCGGGTTATCCAATCGTAGCGTTGTTTAATAGCCTGCTAGACGCCGTCTGGTGAGCGCAGGGTCGTCGATTCACGGCGTTCGGCCAGGTGACGGTCACGCTGGGAAGGCTTCTCCATTTTGACGATGCCCTGAGGCCCGGCCACCCAGCTTAATGGTCGCCGTTCCCGGGCAATGGATTCCTGCAGTAGAATCAGGCCCTGCAGCAGCACCTCGGGTCGGGGCGGGCAGCCCGGCACATAGAGGTCAACCGGTAAAAATTTATCCACACCCTGCACGACGCTGTAGATATCGTACATGCCGCCAGAGCTGGCGCACGAACCCATGGCGATCACCCAGCGGGGCTCCATCAGTTGTTCGTAAAGACGCTGTACAACGGGAGCCATCTTACGGAATACGGTACCGGATATGACGATCAGGTCCGCTTCGCGCGGGGTGCCGCGGATTACCTCGGAACCGAATCGGGCGATATCATGGCGGCTGGTAAACGCGGTGGCCATTTCGACATAGCAGCAGGAGAGCCCGAAGTTAAACGGCCAGACCGAATTGGCGCGCCCCCAGGCGACCATATCCTCAAGACGGGCAAATGCCACATTGCGCTGCAGTTGTTCTTCCTGCATACCCGCGCTGGAGCTGATCACGCGATTATCGGTTGACTTCAGTTGCCATCCCATAGCATCAGGCTCTTAGGGTTGCGGGGGGTTAACAGGTGCCGAGGCCCCGTTTAAAACGGCGCTCTCGCCCTGACGCGGCGGCTTTCGGTGCTGTGAGCGCCCTTTAGGGCCCCACTCCAGGGCGCCGATCTTCCAGAGATAAAGCAAAGCTGCCGCGAGAATGGTGATGAAAATAAAAATTTCGATATAGCCAGCCCAGCCCGCCTCTTGCAGAGAAACGGCCCAGATATAAATAAACGCTGCTTCCAGGTCGAAAATTACGAACAAAATGGCAATGAGAAAATAGGGCGCAGAGAAACGGACGTGGGTATCACCGATATGGACGATGCCGGACTCATAGGGTTCATGGGTGGCGGTTTCATGGTGGCGTTCACCCAAAAAATGCGACAGACCAATGACCAGCAACACCATGATAAGCACAACGATGAAATAGAGGACTAAGGGGCCGCCTAGCTCAAGTTGTTGGTGTAATGGATTCAAGGTCATCTCCTCCGGCAGCGGGTATCGGCCTGTAATCAGGCCAACAACTGAGGTTGCGACAGTAAGGAGAAAGTGTAGGTTACGGATTGGCGGCGTGTTGCATCAAAGAGAAAAAAATTCGTTTTCGGCGCGTAAACGCCGCTTTGGATTGGCGTCGGTTTTATCGACCAGCGGTGATGCAGCGTCAGGCTGGCGGGTAAATGATCGCGCTGAACTGAGGGGCCAGCGGATACACAGGCTGGTATCGCCCGGGGGCGTTAAACGGGACAATGCGTTGCCGACTTCGCGTGCAAAATGGTTCCGGCGCTCAGCCTGAGAGGCGCAGGGAAAGCGCTGGCAGCCATGCGCTATTCGTGGCTGGCTGCCAGTATGGCGGCCATTTGAGCGGCAGAGAACTGACTTTCGACCAGAGGAAACAGTTCGCGTTCTTCGCGCAGCGTGTGACGCTGCAGTAAGTCACCAAAGTCGGCCAGTTGGCTGTGGTCGCCTGTTGCGATCTGCTGGTAGTAACTGCGTAACTGGCTGTGCTCGTTCCGGAGTTCTTGGCATAGCGCTGCGATCGGCCCTTCGAGTCCCTGCGCTACGGCAAAGATAGCCTCTTCTTCAGTACAAAAGTGCGGCTCCCAGCGTGACTCAAATTCTTCTACGACCCGTTGGCAAAGGGCTAATGTGGCTTGGCTATCGAGGTTCGCGCCGGCCGTTTTACAGCGTTTGGCCAGCACCAGGGATTGGTGGTGATCACGTGACAGGCAAACCAGTTCCAGGGATCGCTTCATCCTACTACCTACTGCTCCGGGTGCTCGGTGCTAGCCGGCCGGCGAGAAGTCAAAGTGATATTGACCATCCCAGGCTTCGACATCTTTGGCACCAAAATCGATTAAAAGAATTCGTGCGACCAGTTTTCGTTCCAGCTGGCTGTTGTTCAGCTCGCTGGAGTCGACGTTGCACTTGGTCACTTTGCCGCTGGGCGCAATGCTTAAGTTAAAGACAATGCGTCCCTGCAGACCGAGGTTTTTACGTAAGGCTCGTTTGTATAAGGCATAGAACGAACTTTTATGCTTGTCGAAGCCCAGGTTGATCTCTTCGCTGGTTCGCATACGCGCCAGTTCTTTGATCTCCTGAGGGGTTAGCTGGGCAAGCTCCGCCGGTCCGGTGACGGTGGTTGTCTTGCGCCCTGCCAACTGCTGGCGTTCGGGTTTGGACACTCTGGAGGTCTGGATGCCACCGCTGCCAGAAAGTGCTTTACGGGTAATCAGGTCGCGATCATTGCGCTGGGTGCTGCCCGGGGCTGCCTGCTGCAGTTTCTGGTTGGCCAGATTGTTGATCGACGGCATATTGCGCAGCGCTGCCAGCTGATCGGCCATGGCCAGAACCCCCGTGTTAGCGGCGGCCTCCCGGGCCTTCTTGATCTGCTCGTCGGTCGGCTTGGGCTTTTTTGGCTTTGGTGGCGGTGCAACCTTGGAGACCGGTTTCGGCTTGGGCGGCTCGACCTTTTTCGGTTCGGGCTTGGGTTTCGGCTCCGGCTTTTTTTCTTCCGGTTTCGGCTTCTCGGGTTCGGGCTCGGGTTTTTTCTCTTGCACTTTAGGCGGCGGTGGCGGCAGTTTTTTCTTTTCCAGGATCATTTTTGCCAGACGAGTGGGGATTTTTTCCAGCTGGTCGCGTTGGATCTCGGGGTAATCGACGAGAAAATTCAGAGAAAGGAACAGGCTGGCAAACAGGATCAGGCTAGCGCATACGGATAACAGCAGGCGTCGTTTATCTTCCCAGGACTCAACCCAGGGCAGCATTGAAACAGTGGTTGAAGGCGCCTTCGTATCCATCAGTCTTTGTCCTGCGCCTTACCGATAACGGCAAGAGACAACTGGCCGTAGTTGGCCTGACTGGCACTGGCCATGATCTTTTTCAATAACTTAAAGGGGATGTCACGGTCAGCCATCAGCGTTGCTGATCGGTCTTCAGATGCCGGGTCATTTTCATCTCCCAGCCGCTCACGGCTGGCCAGGTAGGTTAGTTCTTCGACCAGTGGGGCGATGGTGGGGTCTTCACCCTCCAGCAACTGCTCATTCACATCGGCGACCTTGCGGCCCTGAACGACGATGCTTTCGGCATTGACCTGAATCAGCAGGCTTTCAGTGATGGGCGTCTCGACTTTGGCTTCCGGCAAGCGCAACCCGTCACCGCTCGGTTGCTGAACGTTGGAGGAATTGACCAGCAGAAAGAACACCAGAATGGTAAAGATATCCATCAGCGACACCAGGTTTAGTGTCGGCATACCTTTTTTCTGCTGGCGCATCAGGCGCTTGGTACGATGATGTTGTTTGGCCATGATTATGGGATCACTTCTTCGCTGCCGGTGGTTTTGTCGACCCGGCTAAGGCAGGGGCGCCACCCAGGGCGATATCCGGAAACAGCTCAATACGGTAACTGCTGCCGGCCTGCTCCGCTTTGGCCGTGCGAAGCGCATCCATAACCTGAACGATGCGGTCATAGATAATATCGGGTTCGGACAGCAACGATATCTGCGTCATATCGGTAAAATTAGCTTTAATCTCTTTAAGTTTGTCCTGCATGACGGGAAGGTCGTACTGACCTTGTTCGGTCAAGGGCAGCACCGCGATGGGACCGCTTTTATTATCATTTATCGTCAGCGTGTCCCGGCGCAGGATAACCTCAAGCTCGGGGCGCTGCTGTTGAAGTTTATCCTCTTCCTGCTGAGGCGATCCCTGGGTCGGCAGATAAAGATCCAGGATCGTCAACTGGTTAAACGCGGCGGTGAGCAGCAGGAACGGGATCAAAACGACCATCAGATTAAGAAAGGCGGTGATGTTGATCTCTGGCTGTTCATGGTGGCGACGCAGGCGCCTGGCTCGGCGGCTCATGAATTCAGGGTCACCGGTGCGGGCGTTGTATCGTCTTCGTTGGCCAGTTCGTTATCCGGGCTCTTGTTGATCTGGATAAGGTTGGTCAGCTTCACGGTGGCCATATCCATGCTATCGACAATCTCGGAGGTCTTGGTTGTGATCATGGCATGCAGCAGCAACAGGGGGATGGCGGCAACCAGTCCGAAAGCTGTGGTGTTCATCGCAACCGAGATACTGCTCGAGAGCAGGTTGGCTTTTTCGGCAGGGTCCGCGTTGGCTACCGCCGAAAAGGCAGCGATCAGACCGAGTATGGTTCCCAGCAGGCCCAGCAGGGTGGCGATATTGGCGAAGGTGGCCAGATAATGGGTGCGCTTTTCGAGGCGCGGGATGATCTCCATCAACCCTTCTTCCAGCATCCGTTCCACATCATCGGCGCGACGCCCAGCCATCAGATGCGTCAGTGCGTAGACGAGCATTTTTGACAGATGGGCATTGGAATGGCGCACATATTCAACGGTGCTTTTAATCTTGCCTTGCAGCATCAAAGGCTGGATATGATTCCAGGCGGTGCGGTTGCGTGAGCGAACCAGCCCCAGGTAGATAAAGCGCTCAATGGCGATTGCGATGCCCATAGCCAGAGTGATCATGATGGGGTACATAAACGCCCCACCATCCTGAATAAAGCGGACAACTGTATTGAACATTTCCATCATGCTTGACTGACCCCAGACCAAGTGCCGCCTCTGTCGGATAACACAGGCGTTGTTGAATTCGGTTGAATGGACGCAGGGGAGACTGATAATGGTACGCTGGGCGTGTTGTCCCGAATCCCTGAGAGCCGGTTTGTCACGGTCGCGGCAATAACACTGGTGCGCTGGCGTTAAGGTAACAGCTTAGCAACAACAGCGTCCGCGAGTGAGTGGACCGGTGCCTATCCTAACAAACAGTGGGTGATTATATGCAAAGCAACGGGATGAATAAAGGGCCGAGACCCTGAGCCCGTGTCTATTGTGTGCCGGACAGCCCTATTGATTGCATTGCCAGTTATCGGTGGCGGCCCGGCGTTCGGCGGGCAGCAGGTCGCAGGGCGTGAGTGGGCTGAGGGTCGGATCTTCCAGCGCCGGGTAGTCGGGCTTGACCGGCTGTGGGGATTTCCAGGGCACGATATAGAGCACCTGGGGTAGCTCCTGATCACCGATGATGGTGATGCCCTGGGTCGGTTTGGCGGCCAGCACCGCGGGCGACAGCAGGGCCAGAGTCCACAACATTAAGCCGGAACAGCGTTTACGGCAGCTCATGCTATTTGGCCTCCATCTTGATGCGCATTTCCAGGTCCATCAGCCACAAAGATACGGTTGCGTCCTCGCCGACCAGTTTAAGGTAACGTTGGTAGTGGTCTCGGGCATCGTCCCAGTATTGCAGGTAGATATCGAACAGAATGGCCAGGTTCAGGTGTGCGGGAGCGTAGTCCGGTTCAGCCAGCAGGGCCTTGGAATAGGCCAGGCGCGCATCCCTGAACTGCCCTTTGTGTCGCAGCAGAGTGCCGTGCAGGTTGTAGGCGGCGGCATTTCTGGGCGAGTGCTCGATGGCGCGTAATACGGATTGCTCGGCAGCCTCGTAGTTGCGCATCTGGTTATTAATAATGGCCAGATTAAGATGGGCGCCGGCGAGCTGTGGCTGGCGGGAGGTCAGCGCTTCGAAGGCGGACTTTGCCTGGGTAATTTGTGAGTCCTTAAGCATCTGCAGGGCCGCAGCGAATTCGGCTTGCACCGCTGCGCTGACAGGCTGCGCCCCCTGGCTGGCGGTGGTAGGAAGCTCAACCTGCACCGGTTCTGCCTGGCGGATATTGTTGGACGCGCATCCGACCAGCATCAGCAGGGCCAGTGCGGTGAGTGCCTTATTCAATCGATTCTGCATAGCCGGGTATCTTTTCTGGTTTGTTATAGCGCGAAGGCATCATGCTGCGGAGCTGTTCGAGACTGTCGCCAATGGCGGGGGTGTAGATATCATCTTTGATACGCCCGACGTTCAGCTCATAAAGCTCGATCGCCTGGTCTTCGAACGGCAACGCCTGTTCTTCAAGCAGAATATCGTATTGCTCGCGCTGCAGGTCGTCCAGTTCCGGTGGCCGGTCCGATGTCATTAACGATTTGGCCAGTTGACGGTACAGGTGGCCGATCAGGTTAGTTGCCCGGGTGCTGTGCTCGGCCAGACCGAATTCGGCCGTTTTCGACAGGAAGCCGATGGCGTTTTCCATGGCTCTCTGTTTGCTTGGCAGGGTTTTTTGCAGGGGCAGACCCAGCTGGATCGTGCCAAACAGATCATATTGCTCCTGACCCAGCACCAGTGAGGCTTGGGAAGCGAGGAAGGTGGTACGTGCTGTGGACTGTTCCCCGGCCTGGGCCTGACGTGTGATCAGCTCGTTGAGCCAGCGATTTCGCTCTGCCGTGTTTCTGGCGTCGGTACCGAGCTGTGACAGCTTGTCGATCGCCTCCATGGCCGGTTCTAATGGCGTCGGGTAGGTGCTGAGGAAGAGCTTGTAGCCTTCGACCGCCCCTGAAGGGTTGCCGGCTTTTTCCTGCAAAGCAGCTGATCGCCACAGGGCGTCACGCCCCAGTTCAGAACCCTTTTCACGCAGGAAAACCTGTCTGAGATAGTAGGAGGCTTTGTCCCAGTTCTGGGTGTTTTCGTAACCCAGTATCAACTTTTCCAGAATGGAGCCTTGCAGTTCGTGGCCGGGATAGGCGGTGTGAAAGTTCTCGAGTATGGCCAGAGCGGCGATCCAGTTGTTCTGTTTAATAAGCAGCGTTGCCGCATCAAAATCAGCGGTCGGACGGATATTCACCTCCGGTACCTGCTCACCGATGCGCCGGAACTGAGCAATTGCCTCCTCGTAATCACCGCGCTCCTGGGCAGCTTCGGCCTGTTTGTACATGCTTTCAGCCAGCCGGGTGCGGAATACGGGGTACTCTTTGTGATTCGGTTCTATGAGTGTCAGAGCCTGCAGATAGGCTTTTTCAGCCTCGACAAACCGGGCCTGGGCAAAGCTGGCATGACCAACAACGCGCCATAGCCGCAATTGCACCGGCGCTTGCAGCGTCTGCTGTCGTTGCAGCAGGGTCTGGGCCAGTTCGAGTGCCGCGCTGTTGTCATCCTGAATCAGGCGGTCTTCGGCCAGTTTGGTCTGCACCAGCACGGTTTTGCTCGAATCAGGGAACTGGTTGATGAATTTCAGGCTTTGCTCAATGCCGCGCTGTAACCATTGCTCCTTCTCGGCCTGAGGCTCTGTCTGGTAAAGCTGTTGATAAGACAGCAGGGCGGCATAACCGGCTTCGTCAGCCTTGTCAAAACCGGGGAACTGATAAGCGGCTTGTTCGTAGGCATTAGCCGCTAGCTGATGCCCCCCCATATCGGTATGGGCATCGCCTTTGAGCAGGTAAATAGCAGCCGTGCGGGGGGCGTTGGGTTGAATGTCGATATAGTTCTGATACCAGTTGACCGCCTTCTGGAAATCGGCTGCCAGCGTGCTTTTCTGTGCCAGCGCGTGGTCACGTTGCGCCAGAGACTCTAAATAGTCGGGCAGGTACTGCATGATGCGATCGCGCGCGGCCTTATCGCCGTTCTGCCAGTTCTGACTACCCGAACCGAACAGTGTGACGAAGTGCTCTCGTGCCGGCCAGGCACGACTCGGGAAGCCGCCGGCAGTATAGCTTTCGACGACCTGTGCCTGATAATAGGGGGCTTTTTCGGAGTTCGGAAATAGCTCTAACAGCGCGGCATAGGTGATAGCCGTATCGTTATAGCGCTGTTTGGTTTGGTAATACTGCGCCAGATCGAGATAGATCTGCTCGCTGTAGGGGCGGTCTCCCAGTTTGGCAAAGTAATCGCGTACGGTGCTGGCTCCGTCCATATTCGCGAAAGTCATGCCGATCACTCGTAGCGTATCCTCGAGCAGACGTTTGCCGCGTTCGCTGCCTTGTTCGCGTTCGGGCCAGTACTGATCGACCAGGACAAAAAACTGATCGAGCGCGTCGACATACTGGCCAATGCGGTAATACGACCAGCCCAGCTTGTAATGGGCTTTTTCGAGGAAATCGGCATCCCGGGTCTGCTCGGTCAGGGTTTTATATGCCTTGGCTGACAGGTCAAAGTCGCCCATGCCGAACCGCACCTCGCCGATCCGGAATAACACCTCCTGCCGCAGTGGGTATCCCTGCTGGCTGTTCTCCAGTCGCTCGAGGCGTGCCAGAGATTCGGGGATGCGTCCGGCGAGGTCCAGAGCTCTGGCAAGCTGGTATAAAACCTGCCAGTTATCGGGATGCTCGACTTGCATCTCGATGCGCTGATAAAGCGCAATGGCTTGTTCAAACGAGGCGTCGATGCGCTGGATGTCGGGCGAGTCGGCAATGGATTTCAGTTCGGCCAAACCCAGCTTCAGGTCGGCCAGGTGACGGATCGCTGCGAAGCGAATCTCCTCGTTAAGGGCGTTGTCTGCCAGTTCATTCAGTGCGCCGAACAGCGGTGTCAGATCCGGTATCTTCGGGCTTGGATGGGTAACAGTCAGGCTGCTGGCCGCACCGCTGACGGTGAGCTGGTAGAACGGCGGCGGTGCTTCGCTTTCAAGGGATTGGGTGTCGCGCAGAGTATGCACGGCAAGCCAGAGCAGTTCGCGCTCCTGGGGCAGCAGGTTGCGGGCTGGTTCGTTTTGCAGGGACTGGCTGAGATTATCCATCAGCAATTTGCGATGTGCCCCCAGGCGTATCAGCGTCTGCCTGGCCTGGGTTTCCAGCTCGCTCAGGTATTGAGACTTGCTTTCAACCCGCTCTTCATTGAGCAGGTTAACCGATGCCAGGCGCTCTGCGAGATAGCCGCCGAGTTCGCGCCGGGCGGCGCTGATATCGGGGCTAGGGTTATCCCACCAGGGGTTTTGGAAAGGCTTCGTCGTCTTCCAGATAGCCAGACCATTGAGGAGTTTATAGCGTTTCTCCCAGGGATCGGGTTGTCCGACCAGTTCGGACAGTTGCTGCTCCAGGGATTGAATGTCTTTGCTGAGCTTTTTTACCGAGGGGGGTAAAAACTGTACACTTCGGGGCAGCAGGTCTTTATGCCTGTTGATTTGCTGTGATAATTCGTAGCTGCCCTGATCGAAGAGGGCTCGATAGTCACCGATATAGGCGATGTTGCTTTTGAGTAGCTCAAGCAGCGTGTTGGTGCGTTCCAGTTCGGCCAGTAGCAAGGCGCTGTCGGTGCTCATCTGGTCCTGGAGCGGTACGGGAGGCTGCCCGCTGCGGCGATTTTCCAGTTGCTTGAAAAAGGACTCGGTGGTGAGCGGGCGTTGCCGGTTCAGTGTTCGCTGCCGTTGCAGGTTGCGCAGCGCGGGTCGGATCAGTTCGCTCCCGGTTTCGATAACCTGGTGAATGGCTCCGCCGCTGTACAGGGTCTCGAGCAACGAGGCCTGCGATTTTTCGAGCTGCGAAGGGGATGCGTTGGCGGTGAGTTCCAGCAATGCGGCGATCGCTTCCCGGCTTTGTCCGAGCAGATTGTGCACATCGGCTTTGACCGGCAGCATGTAGGTGTGTGACGGATGGTCCTTTTGGAAGCGCTGCAGCAGCTGGTTCGCACCGGCTTCATCGCCCATGACTGCCAGTGCGCGCGCCAGAAGCAGTTCCGTGCGAACGCGAATTGAGCGCGGTGTTGATGCCGTGGATGTCAGCAGCTGTTCTTTAAGGGTGGTTGAACTTTGCTGCAGATCTTGCTGCAGCATCTGGGCCACGGCATTGTTGTAGTGTGCTGCGCCGATCAGTGGTGAGTCTTGGGGAATTAACTGCAGGTACTCGCGGGCTTTGGCGTAATCGCGGTCCCGAAACGCCAACAGAGAGGCCAGCAGGTTGATTTCGGCCTGTACCGCCTTTGTTGCCGGCTGGCTGATCTGGCTGATGCTGTGCTTGGCATCGCCCCAATCCTTGCGCAGGAAGGCCCGAATCCCGTGGCGTAACCACATCTGGTTGGTCTGGGCAATACTCTGGGTTTGCTCGTCCAGCTCAATAAGAATCCGCCCGTCCGGGGTTTGCTCCGAGTGCGAGTCGAGCAGCCCTTTGACCAGCTCGGAGCCGGAACGATTCTTTTTATCCAGCCAATTATCCAGAAATTGTTGTGTTTGCGGCCAGTGCTGCAGCAGCATGGTCTCATCGTAGGAGAGGTGCGCGGCATGCAGTGGCGCTGTTATCAAGAGTAACAGCACTAGCAGGCCTGGCCGGGCAATTGATAGGGTACGTAGGGCGTTCAAGTTAATTCCATTCCTTGAAAGCCAAGGAGTTACTTTGAATAAGGAGTTTGATATACAGCGCCTTTTTGCCTTTGGCGATGGTGGCCTCGCCTTCAATATAGGGGCCGCTCATCAGGCCGAGGCCGTAAAGCCTGGCTCGCAATGTGTGGTTGCCGGCCGGTACCAGCGTTGAAAACAGCGACTGTTCCGCATTGTCCATCAGTTTTTCCAAATCGCCTCCCCTGTAGTAATGCACTTCGACAGGCTTGTCATCGATGCTCAGCTCCAGGCGCTGCAGGTAAATATCGGCGCCATGATCCTGAGCGAATAAAATAAGTAGCAAGTCTTGCTGCGGATAGAGGATGGATTGCTCGGTAAAGTAAAGCTCATCCAGGAGCGCGAGGGTTTCGCGTTGCAGGGTTTTGCTGTTACTTAGCACCGATTCGATGGCGTTATCTTCCGGGCCTGCCAATGACTCGGCTGCGAGAGTCATTCTGCTTAACAGCAGCATAATAAACAGGGCAAATAGGCCGGTCCGGTAACGCATCCATGTTACTCAATAAGCTATAGTTCAAGGCTTGGTCGTTAAATGTAACACTGTTCGCTAATACTTGTCATTCGGACCATCGTGCTGTTTTACAGGCAAAAAAAAGCCGGCCAATGGCCGGCTTATACGCGTTGACCGTTACAGTTCAGGGCCTGCCGCGATCAATGCTTCGCCTTCGGCGGTATCGGTAAAGCGCTGGAAGTTGTCGACAAACATTGCCGCCAGCTTCTGAGCCTTGCCGTCCCACTCGGAAGGGTCTGCGTAGGTGTTCTGCGGGTTCAGGATCGCGTTGTCGGCGCCTGGCAGAGATTGCGGTACCGCTAGGTTGAAGTAGGGCAGGGTTGCAAACTCGGCCTGTTCAATGGAGCCATCCAGGATAGCGTCGATGATGGCGCGGGTATCTTTGATGGAGATGCGCTTGCCGGTACCGTTCCAGCCGGTGTTGACCAGATAAGCTTCAGCACCGGATGCCAGCATGCGCTTGGTCAGTACGTCGGCATACTTGGTCGGATGCAGGCTCAGGAAAGCCGCGCCGAAGCAAGAGGAGAAAGTAGGCGTCGGCTCGGTGATGCCACGCTCGGTACCTGCCAGTTTAGAGGTGAAGCCCGACAGGAAGTAATACTGGGTCTGTTCGGGGGTCAGTTTGGAAACGGGAGGCAGTACGCCAAAGGCGTCGGCGGTCAGGAAGATAACCTTGGTCGCGTGACCGGCTTTGGACACGGGCTTAACAATATTGTCGATGTGATAAATCGGGTACGAGACACGGGTGTTTTCGGTCTTGGAGCCGTCATCAAAGTCGATCGTACCGTCTGCAGCAACTGTGACGTTTTCCAGCAGGGCGTCGCGGCGGATAGCATTGTAGATATCCGGCTCGTTCTCTTTGCTGAGGTTGATGGTCTTGGCGTAGCAGCCGCCTTCGAAGTTGAACACGCCGTTATCATCCCAGCCGTGTTCGTCGTCGCCGATCAGTTCCCGCTTGGGGTCGGTAGACAGGGTTGTTTTGCCGGTACCGGAAAGACCGAAGAATACCGCCACATCACCGTCTTTACCGACGTTGGCTGAGCAGTGCATGGAGGCTACACCTTTCAGCGGCAGCAGGTAGTTCATCATGGAGAACATACCTTTCTTCATTTCGCCGCCGTACCAGGTGCCGCCAATCAGCTGCATCCGCTCGGTCAGGTTAAACGCAACGAAGTTTTCGGAGTTCAGTCCCTGTGCCTGCCAGTTAGGATTGGTGGTCTTGGCGCCGTTCATCACGACAAAGTCCGGCTCAAAACCATCCAGTTCGCTTGCGCTGGGGCGAATAAACATGTTTTTAACAAAGTGTGCCTGCCAGGCAACTTCGGTGACAAAGCGAACTTTAAGACGGGTGTCATCGTTGGCACCACAGAAGGTATCGACAACAAACAAACGCTTGCCGGACAGCTGCTTGCTGACAACGTCCTTCAGCTCGCTCCAGACTTCCTGGCTGATCGCCTTGTTGTCGTTCTTACCCTGATCGGACCACCAGACGGTATCGCGGGTGGTGTCGTCTTTTACAATGAATTTATCTTTGGGTGACCGACCGGTAAAGATGCCGGTGTCAACGGAAACAGCGCCAAGCTCTGTTACGACTCCTTTCTCATACCCTTCAATACCCGGCTTTGTTTCTTCTTCGAACAGCTGCTCGTAAGAAGGGTTATAGACGATCTCTGATGTGTCCAAAATGCCGTATTTCGAGAGGTCCAGATCTAATGACATTACTTCCTCCAAGGGCTGATGCGTGTGCTGTTGTCGTGATGCAGTAGGGGTCGATCTAGTTGTTGTCCCAAAAGGGTGCTGTAGTTTATACGGAAATGCACCATTTTTTAACCTCGCCTTTATGATAATGGTGATTTTTCGCGGTATTCACATAAATCTTCCAGAATGCAGGCGCCACAACGCGGTTTTCTGGCGACGCAGATATAGCGGCCATGCAGAATTAACCAGTGATGCGCATCGAGAAGAAACTCTTTAGGAACAAAGCGAACCAGTTTTTTTTCTACTTCAAGAACGGTTTTTCCCCGGGCGATAGCCGTGCGGTTGGCTACCCGGAAAATATGCGTGTCAACGGCCATGACAGGATGGCGGAATGCGGTGTTGAGCACGACGTTGGCGGTTTTTCTTCCTACGCCCGGCAAGGCTTCGAGTGCGGCGCGGTTATCGGGGACCTGTGACTGGTGCTGCCCGATCAGGATGTGACAGGTTTTGATGATATTTTCGGCCTTGCTGTTATACAGACCGATGGTACGGATAAATGTTTTCAGGCCATTGACACCGAGTGCCGCGATCGCTTCGGGTGTGTTCGCGACCGGATAAAGTCGCGCCGTGGCTTTGTTGACGCCGACATCGGTGGATTGAGCCGACAGAATGACGGCGATTAACAACTCAAAGGAGGAGCTGAAATTCAACTCGGTGGTGGGCTCGGGATTCTCTGCGCGCAGACGGGCGAAAATTTCAAAGCGTTTAGTGGCGTTCATTGACGTTTCCCACCTTCCTCACAGCCCCCTCAGTCCCCACCTTCCTCACAGGCCCGACACTAGCTTGTAACCCGTACGCGCTTGTCGCCGGTGGTAATCGGTGGGGCAGCTGTTTTGGCCCGCTCGCTGCGGGTGCGGTCGATCAGGTTCTTCAGGGCAATAATCAGCCCTAAGCCCACAAACGCACCGGGCGGTAAAATAGCAAATAAAAAGCCCTGATAGTCGTCGACCAGAATCAGTCGCCAGCTCTCGGCGGCGGGGCCAAACAGGAGCTGCATATCGGCAAACAGG
>JBFGYY010000022.1:0-15184 GCA_041587095.1 Motiliproteus sp.
AGAAGAGCAGTAGCCAGGCCCGTGTGCCAGCGTTTGCGCGTCGCGATCAAGCGGAGTCGCCACTGGCCTTTTTGCTGAAGTGCTTCACCACCCAATGCTTGACCGGACTTTGGCCAATCAACAGGGCCAGGACGATTAAGGTCAGGCACAATGACAGCGGATTCACCACCAACTGCGTTAAGAACTCAGAAAAGTCATCACCATTACCCATCATTGCCCGGCGATAGTTTTCATCCATCAAAGGCCCGAGAATCACGCCGAGGATAACCGGACCAACCTGAAAGCCGTACATCTTCAGGAAGTAACCGAAGACCCCGAAGCCCAGCATCCAGAAAACATCGATCAAATTGTTATTGATGGTATAAGAACCCACCACCGACAAAACAATGATCAAGGGAATCAGCACACCCCGCGGCAGCTCAACGAGTTTGGTAAACACCTTGATACCGGTCAAACCAAAAATCAGCAGAAACACATTTGCCAGCGTCAGGTTACCCAGCGTGAACCAGAACATATCCGGCGATTCGATCAGCATCATCGGCCCCGGTTGCAGGCCGTGGATAAACATGGCACCGATCATAACCGCCGTCACCGCATCTCCCGGCATGCCCAGTGTTAGCATAGGAATATAGGCACCGCCAATTGCTGCGTTATTAGCCGCCTCGGGTGCGACAAGCCCTTCGATCGCCCCCTCACCAAAGGGGGTTTCAGGATCCTTGACCGAACGCTTGGCATGATCGTAGGCCAGCAAAGAGGCGATATCGCCGCCCGTGCCGGGCAGCGCACCGATAAAGACACCGATAAAGGAAGTACGAATCGACAAGGGTAGATACTTTAAAACCTTATCCCAGGAGGGAATAATCTTATCAATCTGCTGTTTAACCGGGGTGATATCCAGTTGGTGCAGCTGATAAAGCGCCTCAGATACACCGAAAAACCCGATCATGGCGACCACATAAGGAATACCTCCCAATAAGGAAACACTGTCAAAGGTAAAGCGGCCTTCGGCGGTCATCGGGTCCATCCCCACCATGCCAATAATCACCCCCAACGAGGCGGCAAAAATACCTTTGGCCATCGATTCCCCCGACAGGCTACCCACTAACAATAACCCCATTAATGCCAGTAGCAGGTAATCTCGGGGGGCAAACGCCAACGCAAAATCGGCTACCATGGGTGCGGCCAGACCCAGGACCAAAATACCGATAAAACCACCAACCACCGACACCACCGTGGTAATGCCGATCGCCTCACCGGCCCGCCCTTTCTCGGCCAGCGGATAGCCATCGAAGGCGGTGGCTATCGCCGAAGGCGCACCCGGTATATTCAGCAAAATCGCAGTTCGCGACCCGCCATAAACACCGCCAAAGTAGATACCAACCATCAACGCAAGCGCTTCATGAACCTCCCAGGAAAAGGTAAACGAAATCAGGATCGACACCGCCATGGTGACCGACAGACCCGGAATCGCGCCAACATAGATCCCCGACAGTACGCCTAACGCCGTCAGGGCCATCAGCGATGGATCCATAAAGGTGATAAAAAAGTTGCTCATTATCATATCGGTCATACCATCAACCTCCTAAGGCAATATCACTTGGAAAATGTAATGGAAAACCACGTAGATCAGGGTCAGCCCCCCCAGTGAAATCCCTAACGCCTGCCGAATGCCGCCTTTCATCAGGAAAAGCAGCGAACCCAGCAAGAAAATAAAGGTGCTGGGCAAAAAACGCAGCGGCTCGATCAAGAACATATAGGCGGCCACGACACCGATATAAATCACCACGACCGACGGCAGCACATCAGCCCGAGCCTGCCGAAGCTCGGCCAGCACACCGACGGGATTCAATTTAGCTAACCGCAGGTTTTTTCCGACGATCATAATCATAGAAAAGAACATAACGGCCCCGGCGGCCATGGGAAACGCTCCCGGTGAACTGACCGATTCGAATCCGGAGATCTGGTAAGCCTGGTAGAGCACCGCAAGACTAAATAGAAGCAAGAGCCAGCTGAACAGCCCTTCTCCTGGACGCAAGTTATAATCATTCATAACATGTTGCACAGACCCCGTACGCTATCGCACGAGGTCCGCGCCCTCCGATTAAGGCTTCGGGATATTCAATGTCGCGGGTGAAACTTTCACCGCACCAGCATCATGTAACAGCCATGTCGTTACAGACTGCCAATGATCCAGGAACTTTTCCGCCTCCGCGCCACTAATATTCATGGAAGTTGCACCGAAGTTTGTCAGAAAGTCCTGAAATTCTGGCGTGTTTGCCGCTTTCGCATAAGCGTCAACCAGCTTGGCTTTTACATCCGCCGGCACATCACGATGAACGAAGGCACCAAAGAAAGGCCCCCATGGCAGGAATTTATCAAACCCGGGAAACTCCTGGGTAATCGGTGGCACACCCGCCAAGCCGGGCAGCTCTGTTTTAGCAACAACGGCCAGCACTTTTAGCTTGCCGGCCTTCATATTCTGCATAGCGACCGAGGAGGCCATCGGCATAAAGTCAATGTGTCCACCCAGAAGCGCGGTCAGGCCAGGACCGTCGCCCTTGAACGGCACATTACGCACATCAAAACCGGTCACGGTCTTAATCATTGAACCAACCACGAAAGGCAGACCACCGGGGCCAGTGGTACCCATTTTCAGCGTGTTCGGTTTATCCTGTGCATCGGCAACCAGCTCACTAAAGGTGTTCCAGGGCGCATCGGCGCGGGTCGCGATGACGGTGTTCACGTTGGCCAGAATATTGACCGGATAAAAATCTTTATAGGACAGTTTGGACAGCCCCAGTACGCCGTAGAGTTGCGGGTTTTCAGCACCGTAAAGCACGGTATAACCGTCGGCGCGGCGACTTTTAACGTAGGTCGCGGCGATCACGCCTGTGCCACCCGGTTTATTGACCAAAACGATCTCTTTACCGAGCTGATCTTCAACATACTTGGTGACCGAGCGAGAGATGCTGTCAGTTGATCCGCCGGCTCCCCACTGGATAACACCTTGAATATTCTTTTCAGGAAAAGCGCCCCAAGATGGCGTCGCGATACCCACGGCAGAGGCTAGCGCCATTGCTGCTGCAAACGTCTTCTTCATCTTATTATCCCCATTACTAGGTTTTTATGATTGTGATAAAACGAAGCCTGATACTTCGTTCAGGTTTGAACCTCGCGGCTCGAAACTGATTCAATGATCCAACTTGCCGAACGACGCGCCCGCTCCAGAATGGCGGATGGCGCGCACTGCAAGTAATCATCATTAAACACAGTAAAACTGTAATCGCCCTGGTAGCCGATTTTCTGCAGCGTCCTGACCATGCTGACGACCCGATCGCCGTGCCCGCCTTCACCGGGAAATACCCGATGATGGCGCGCCGTATCGATAAGATCGTCCAACGCCGGCATCACATCCCACATGTAATCGGACAGGTGCACCATAAAGATCTTTTCGGCGGGTAACGCTGCGATCTGGCTCATATCGGTGCCCCGGGCAAAGATATGAAATGAATCAAGAACCAGGCCCAGGTTCGCCCTATCAGCCCGCCGGACAATTTCCCACGCCGCCGTGTATTCGCTGGTCCAACGCGCCCAGGCCAATGGCAAATAACCGATACGAATACCCAGCGGTGTCGCCAACGCAGCCAGCGTTGCTAAATCATCGGCGATCGCATCAACATCGCCCGACGCGTTGCTACTGGTTGCCGAACAGACCAGCAACAGATCAGAGCCGATACGCCCTAACAGTTGAAGATCGGTTTTAGCCAAATTGAGTTTGTAGTCTAGAAAGCGCCCCTCAAAGCCGCCAAAGTCCCGCAAAAGCTGGAAAGAATTTACCCGCAATTGACTCTGATTTAACACATCCAGCGCGCCGTCTATTCCGTTAGGGTGGCCAATCAGATCCTTGGAACCCAACGTTATCGAGCCGAAACCGGCTTGCTTGATGGCCGCAAGCTTTGCGTCAAACGGCCCTGATAGCGTGGAAGTGCTGATTGCAAAATTAGACAGATCCATCGTAAATCTCCCGGTTTGCCTTGCCATTATCTGCCGTTGACAGATCGCGGCGGCGTAACGTTGCTGACTTAACGTAGCTCAATCGTCGTTAAAGACTTATCGCGGCTGAAGGACTCGATACTGCGATTGAGTCACAACCCGATACAAATGCGTGCTCACTGGACGCAAGACCAAAAAAATCTATATACAACGGTTTCTGCGCCAGGAACATTTCCCGGCCAAGCTGTATGGGGCAACCCAGACGTTCGGCCTCGAGCAACAAGGGGGTTTTCTCCAGTTTCATGACGACTTCGGCCACACGGGTCGTTGGTGCGAGGCGAGCGACATCGACCGGTAGCGGGTCATCAGGACTCATCCCCAATGGACTGGCATTGACCACCAGATCGAAGCCCTGCGGATCTATACTGGCCGGAAAAAGCTCCGCGTCGGGAAAAAATCCTTGTAGACGAGCGATGAGGTTGGCGGCTGAATCAGGATAGATATCGTACAACCCCAGCTGTTTGACTCCGGTATCAAGCAATGCTGCAGCTATCGCGGCACCAACGCCCCCGGACCCGATCATCAGGACCCGCCCGCTGGTAAAGTTGTACCCGGCCTTGCGCAGACAGGAAACAAAGGCGATACCGTCAAAAATCTCGCCGAAAAGCGAGCCATCGGGACGCTTAACCACCGCGTTACAAGCTCCCGCAACTTTGACGCCAACGCTACAATCGTCAAGCAGCTCCAATGCGGCACGCTTATGAGGAATAGTGACCAGAGCGCCAGTCACGTTGGAGCCGCGAAAAAGCGCTTGCGTGGTGGATATGAAGTGCCGGGGGGCGACGGCCAACGGTACCACGACCGCATCGATGTCTGCGCGATCAAAAAATTGATTAAGAATCTCAGGGGCTTTAACCTGCTCGACCGGATAGCCGATCACCGGAAAAACCTTTGTAGTGCCGCTTATCATCTTAGCCAACCTTCGTTATAGATTTTATTGAGGGCCTGACGTCTTACCCGATCGCTAACTTCCCTGGACCGCCCCGATAGTGAAGCTGGCTCGCGCCAACCCGAGGCTTATTGTCCCTTCAGCGCTTGCTGAAGCAGCCCCGGTACCATCGACCTGTTCAGTTCCCTGTTGCCATAACCCGCCTGAAGCGTCCCTGACTCGCCGCACCGCGCTCAGGTCATTGCTGGTGAGTACCACACTGGCCAGACATTCATGTAGTCGTGCCGCGCGGTCCTCAACACCCTGTACGTGTATGACCGTCTTACCCGCACGGCAACGCAACCAATAGCTATTCGGCACAGACTCCAGGCTATCTGCCAGCGAAGCTTCGCTTAACTGAAACCCGAACAAACGCTGGAAAAATTCGCTCCATTCCAGAGCGCGGGTCGAATTAACGGCAACCGTGATATGCCTGATACGTTGAAAGAGGGACGACTCGGCCGCCGCGTTCTGCGCTTGCTCATCGAGAACAAAATCAACATCGTAAATAGAACGTTTACCGTAACGATCGATAAAATAGATCAGACTTCCCGCCACACTTTGTACAGCAGGAATGTTGAGTTCCATCACACCGGTCTGTGCAGGCAGGTCGACCTCCCAGGCACCTCGTGACAGAGCTGTTTTGTAAGCCGATGCAGCATCGTGAACCCGTAGTCCGACGGCATTGATTACCGGGACGGAAAGATCCAGACCTGCCTGGCCGCCGTTACGCGGATCAGCATTGATAATAAAATTGATGTCACCTTGCTGGTACAGCGCAACGGGCTTGGAGCGATGCACACCCGTCTTCCTGAAGCCCAGCTGACGAAAAAAACGATCCAGCTCTTCAGGCATCTGAACGGCGAACTCTACAAACTCAACCCCATCCAGACCCAGAGCAGAATGCCCCAGCGTCGGATTGTTATCTTGATATGACATGTTATTCTCCACTTCCGGTCACCATTAACCGTCATTCAGACACGCTAACAAGATGCCGTTTTCGCCAGAAAAACAATCCACTACGAGCGTCTGACACCTAGCCGACTTTTTGGTGAAATAAACGGCTACACTTTAAATGCCTATCTTGCTCAAAGTGATTAAGAGGCAAAACTAAGCCTTCAACAATAATAACACCACGCACGCTAACAAAGACATAACAAGAAACATATTCTTTAATCTGATTCGTAGTACGCTTTTTGTTATCCCCTGATACACCCCCCGATACAATCGCGCACAATTTTCCAGCCCCCTGTCTGGCACTGCCAGACAGGGGGCTGTGTCATCCGTAATCAGTCAGTGCTGACGTGGGAAACATTCTTCCCGGGCGAGTAGATATCGAGGATATTCCAATGCCCGGTGGTGGGTACCGGGTTATTGCGCATCGCCACATCGATAACGACCGGACGATTCAGAGCGACCGCTCTCTCCAGAGCCGGCTTAAACTCGGCCGCGGATTCGATACGGATACCTTCAATACCGTACGCGCTGGCGATCGTGGCATAGTCAGGCAGCGTGCGATTGCCGTCATGCTTGGGAAAAATAGTGCCGTAGTTCAAGCCGTAATGAGCCTTCTGCAGACCGGCGATCGTGCCAAACGCATTGTTATTCATCACGATCCAGATAACGGCAATACCTTCTTCCACAGCGGTGGCCAGTACGGCAGGGTTTTGACCGAATCCACCGTCTCCGACCAGCGAGACAACCACGCGCTCAGGGCAAGCCAGCTTGGCCCCTAAGGCTGCCGGTGCGCCAAAACCCATGGTGCAGAAACCACCGGGAGTCAGGATGCTGCCGGGTGTATAAATCGGGAATTGCTGACCAACACCGTTCTTATTCCAGCCCACATCGGTGGTGATGATGGCGTCGCGAGGCAACGCATCACGCACTTCGGCCAGAATCCGTTCCGGCATCATCGGAAAGGCATCGCTTTTCACCATCTCAGCATTGCCGGCCTGGAAGTCGGTCCGGTAGTCAGCAATCTCCTGCTTCAGCGCGGAATTCTTCAGACCTTCAGGATAGAGTCGCTTGGCTACACGGGTCAGCACCATCAACGATTGCTTCAGATCAGCAACCACGCCAATTTCAACCGGATAGTTACGGCCAATTTCACTCGGTTCTATATCGATATGGATCAGCTTGGTTTCCGGAATATTGAAAGTGAACTCATTCTCCCAGGAGCTGCAATCAGCCTCACCGAAGCGCGTCCCCAACCCCAGCACCCAATCGGCGTTACGACAGGAGTCGTTGATATACTGTGTTCCCCAGAATCCGGTCATCCCCAAAGTCATCGGGTGGTCATCACGCAGAACCCCTTTACCCATCAGGCTGTGGGCCACAGGAATATCCAAGTGGTCAACAAAGGCCTCCAATTCTTGCGCCGCATCGGCCAGCATAATCCCGCCACCCACAAATAAAAGCGGCTTGTCCGCTTCGACCAGCGTGCGAACAATCGTTTCTGCCGTCAGGTCGTCAATGGACGGCCTGTGCAACTTCTTGGTATTTTTCTGCTGACGCTCAAACAAGGCAACATCAACTTCCTTAGAGAAGATATCCATCGGCACGGAAACCAGAACCGGCCCAGGCTGGCCGCTTTCAGCCAACTGGAAAGCTTTTTCGAGAATCTCAGGCACTAATTCGGGGCTTTCTACACGCCATGCGCGCTTAACGAAGGGGCGGTAAATCTCAGACTGCGCCCCATCGGCATGCAGGTTAACTTCCTGATGCGGATGCTTGCCGTAATAATGGCTGGGGATATCGCCGGCAATCACCACCATCGGGATGCAATCGAGCGCCGCGTTAGCCACACCGGTAGCCGCATTAGTCATACCGGGCCCTAAGTGACTCAGCAAAACAGCTGTTTGCTTTTTGGCGCGAGCATAACCGTCCGCTGCGTGCGCTGAGATCTGCTCATGGCGAACATTGATAAATTTAATCGGGCTAGGCTCCAGCGCCGACAGCACAGCGATATTGGTATGACCACACAGACCAAAGACATACTCGACACCGCGGTTTTCAAGATACTTAACCAACTGATGGGAAACGAGATCTTTCATGGGTTCTCTCCGTTATTGTTCGTTACTCAAACGCTTGTCATGGTTTAAAGACTTAAACGCTTTCAACGAAAGGGTTTTCAGGCACCATTACATCGGTCTGATAATAAATCCCGAACAATTCGGCATCCGAAGGACGGTCTTCAGCGATCGGACGGCTCACCCAGGTTACATTCATATAGTGCTTGAGGCTGACGTTCTCATTGGTGATGTTGCCACCCCAAACTCCACAACCCAGACTTGAGGTCATCGGCATGCCGTTATTGAAGGCTCCGGCGTTGGCTTTGGACTGCGCCTGGCGCACCATCATGCGACTCACCGGTGCCAGACGCGCCAGTCGATCGATATGCTCATCATTAAAGGAGTAAATGCCGCAAGAATGGCCCGTACCACCCACCTGATAGATCTTCTCGATCTTGCCCAGCACATCATCGAAGTCGGCAAACTTATAAAGCGCGAAAACGACACAGAGTTTCTCGCCAGAGAACTTATGTTCCCGACCGATCTCTTCCTGCTCAACAAAAATAAACTTGCGATCATCGGGGATACTAAAACCGGCGATGGACGCAATCTTCTGTGGCGCACAGGCGACGGTGTTAAAGGTACGGTGCCCTTCCTCATCCCACAGCGCCTTTTCCAGCAGCGCTTTCTCTTCGGCGTTACACAGGTAACCCCCTTCGGTAATGAACTGTTCTACCATGGCGCTATAGATGGACGCATGCACCAGCACGTTACCGTCGGCAGAACAGCCCGAGCCGAAATCCGACGTCTTACTGATCCGGGTGTTCATCGCTGCCTCAGCCACATCGGCGGTCTCATCGATCACGATGGTCGAGTTACCAGCTCCCACACCGTAGGCCGGCTTGCCGGAGCTGTATGCCGCCTGCACCATCGGCTTTCCGCCGGTGGCCATGGTCAGGTCGCACGCTGTCATCAGGTAGTTGGTCACCGGCAGACTCGGCTCCTCAATGCACTGCAGCAGATCCTCGGGAGCACCGAAACGCTTCAGCGCTTCACGCATCACCTGTACCGTCTGGTTGGTGGTGTACTTGGCGCGCGGATGCGGTGTAAAGATAAGGGCATTCAGGCATTTCAACGCATTAATCGCAGTGACCGGAGGTGTCAGCGCCGGGTTGGTGGTCGGAATCAAGGAAGCGATCACACCGGCCGGCTTGGCGTATTTGACCAACCCTTTTGCCTCGTCTTCTTCGATAATGCCAACACTCTTCTGGCGCAACGCATCACGCAGGATACCGATGATCTTGAAGCGCTTGCCGGGACGGCCGGCACGGTCCCCCAGACCACTCTCGTCAACCCCCATCTGCGCCAGCGCTGTAAAGGTTTTCTCGTTCGCGACCGCCCACGCCACTGACTGCACCAGCCGGTCAACGGTTTCCTGGTCGTAATGCGCAATCGCCTTCATCGCAACTCGCGCCTTGGCGATCATCTCATCAACCTGGTTCTTTTGTTCTGCACTAATCTCTTTTGCCACGGTCGTTTCCTCAATTCTGTCGAATCAATCGCCAGCTTGCGCTGGTCTAAAGGCCTGATCGGTCTGGGCGAAACAGCGCATAAGTTCGCGTGTTCCACCAGCCCGATTACATATTTCCGATTAGGGGGACGATCACCTTACGCACCAACCTAACCGTTTAGATACCACACATCTCATTAACTACTAGAAAACATGGTACGCAACATTAAAAAACATATCAAACCTTTTTTATACTACGAAACGTAAGATATGCGATCGAAAACAAAAAGCCTTACTTGTATGTTTCCTGCTAGCGTTATCGCCAATGACGACATATACGCCATAGAATGTTGCAATCAACTCAGGCAACCCATTTAAAATAAGCTGTAAAACGTAAACTCGAGTGCCATACCCTCGTATAAACAGCCACAAATACGCACCTAAATCCCTCGACACAGCGCGAAGTTGTTAGCCAGCAACAAGCTGATTACGAAGCAGCGTTAAATGAATGAACATGATAAAATGCCGGCTGATCTCATATTGGACTTGATGTGATGAATGCCGATACCCATAGCAGTACCGCTTATCTCCTACTTCGTGACGATATCCTTAACGGCAATCTCGAGCCGTCTTCCAAGCTGCAGATCGCAACGCTGACCGAACGCTATGAAACCAGCGCCGCGCCGGTTCGAGAAGCGCTGTCACGCCTGGCAGCCGAAGGGCTCGTCATCAAAAAAGGGCAACGTGGATTTTGGGCCGCACCTGTTTCGATGGCGGAATTTAAAGACGTATCCCGCTTGCGAGTCATGCTCGAAATCGATGCCTTCAGGCAATCCATCGCCCACGGCGATCTGGAGTGGGAAGCCAGCATCGTTGGCGCACGTCATCGGGAAAAATCGGTCAGAAATCAAGCTAAGGACAATCTGGCAGAGGTCGCTGGCGAACTGATCAAAGAAAACCGCTCGTTTCATATGGCGTTGATCGCAAACTGTCCGTCCGACTGGCAGAAACGTTTTATTTCAACGCTTTACGATCAGTCCGAGCGTTTCCGACGCTTGTCGATCCTGAATACCGATGAAGTGAAACACGAGCAACATGAGCATGAAATGATCATGGCGGCAGCATTCGCCCGGGATACGGAAAAAGCCTGCAAGTTGCTTTCCGCGCATATCGAGGAATCGACACAGCGCGTACTGCAAACCGTTTTCACCGAGACATCCAACGACGAATAGCCCTTTAACCCAGCATCGACAGTATCTCAGCTTGGTCGCTGAAACCGACAAATCCGTAGCGGGCAGTCAACGTCAGCCCGCTTCACCGACCGCCCTCTTGTCTTCATCAGCGCCAACTTCCCGCAACACATCGGCAATTAGCGCCCGGACCTCCTCGACCTCCTGTGGCGTGGCGCCATAGACCAGCCCGGCCGCTATACGCGCATTGATTCGCTGCTTACGCAGGACGAACAAGTCATGCAACGAATGCGCGATCTCCAATCGCTGCTCCGGATAGAGGGTCACCACCGATTGCATCAGCTCTTCAGCATGCTTAGGTAGCGCCAGTACCATATGCATCGCTACATCGGCCGGCTTCAACGTGTCGCTTTCCAGCGCGGTTTGAATCAATAGCGACACATCCTTAGGCTGCTGCCCCAGCGCTATCAACAGTAGCTTTAACCCCGGGTCATCGATTTCGGCCAGACTGTAGTCGATGCGCGGATCCAGGCCCGACGATCCCAACGACGTTGGTTGCGTGTTGATCTGGTAAGGCATCTTGGGTTGCAGTCGTTCGCTTCGGACTAGGACTTTGCGAACCAACAGGAACGCCATCACTAACGCATGAACCGCCAACAGGTAGTAGTACAATGCTATCGTATCAAACACCCCCATAAAGTAGCCGGCCACGACAGGACCAATAACGCCCCCGACGCCCATAACAACCTGCAGCGTACTGGTCGCGGACAGCGCCTCTTTAAGCTCGATATGATCAAACACCTGGGTAACTGCCAACGGAAACAATGCTGCGCCGGAACCGCCCGACAAAATAAACAACCCCACCAGCACGCCAGTCGGCAGAGCATGCAGCGAATCAAAAATGATTAAGCCATTACTCAATACCCCCATCAACATCAACCCAACGGCTACGGAGCGCTTATCGAAACGGTCGGCAAGTACGCCGGTTGGAAACTGGGTTATTAACCCGCCGAGCTGGTATGAGCCCAGCACCACCGCCAACCAAATTCCCAGAAGGCCTTTGTCATAAGCATAAAGTGACACCAGCGACACACTCGCCGTACTGATGAGACCGCCACAAAAACAGGCAATAACACCCGAAGGTGAATAGGACCAGAGCCTGCGCAACGACATGGGCCGCGCCCGCGCCGTCACTTCAGGGGCGGGTAACAAACTCATGGACATGGTGATGAGCGCCACACACAGCAGTGCCGATATCAACGCGAAAAAACGCGGATCATAATCGCCAAGAACACTCAGAAATAACGGTGCAAGGCCGAAGCCAAGCGCAAAGCAGATCTGATAGATACTGAAAACCCGGCCCCGGTTACTCTTGTCACTTAAGACATTCAACCAGCTCTCCAGCGTGATGAAGCTGGTGACAAAGCAGAACCCAGCCACCAGCCGCAACCCCGCCGTGATCCAAACATTCGTGGCATAACTGTGCACAATAGCCACAATCGCCAATGTAGCCGCCATGCTGGAGAAGGCCCGAACATGACCGACGCGCAGCACGGCCCGTGAACCAAACAAACCGGCAAGAATACCGCCAGCGGCAAAAAAGCTCATCGCCACGCCAATAAGGGAGGGATCGACCCCGACTTCGCGAAGGCGCACCGGCAACAGGACGAAAAACAGATTATGACTGGCAGCCACCGCCAGGATAGAAAACAAAATTGGTCGAATTCGAACCAAAACACGTGCTTGCATAGTGACAACTCCTGACCATCTTCAAGCCAATTCGGCAGCTTGTCACTGAGCCGCAAGCCATACCGCTATGGACGCGGCCCTGCCCACAACTTAGGCTAACGGTACATTGCCAAATACAGCCCCCCATCACGAAAACATTGCCGAACACACAAGCAATCTGATAGGATTTTTATCACTTTATACTACAAAAACGCGAATCGGAGCACTTTTTCAATGAACCCTAATGTAATTTTCGTCCTCAACGGCCCCAACCTGAACTTGCTCGGAACGCGTCAGCCAGAGGTATACGGCTACGAGACGCTCAAAGATGTGGAAGCAAAAATCAAAGCACATGCAGCCAAGCACGGGTTTGAAGTCGATTTCCGTCAGAGCAACCACGAAGGCGAAATTGTCGATTCCATCCACGAAGCGCGTGAAAAGGCCGCCGGCATCGTGATCAACCCCGCGGCTTATACCCACACCTCAGTGGCAATTCTGGATGCCTTGAATGCCTACGACGGCAAGGTTGTAGAGGTGCACCTGTCAAACGTACATAAACGCGAAGCCTTCCGTCATCACTCCTATGTTTCCCTGCGAGCCGACGGCGTGATCGCCGGCCTCGGCAGCATCGGCTATCTTTGTGCTATCGACTACATGGCGCAAGAACTCAAAAAATAAGCGAATGCTAGATACCATCAGCAATAAAACGCCCGTGCATGCAGGCATGCCACGGGCGTTTTTCTAATTATCGCTATGTACTGGTCCACTGCGATGAAAGCAAGGCAGTGATCAACATATTAGACGTGCCCTGCGATTTTTGGCGCATGCTCCTCATGTTCAATTGCCTGCAAACATGCCAAACTTGAGATTGTTCTCAGCCGCTACGTTCAATTTCTTAGCAAGCTCCGGATAAATCAGGTCAATGCTAGCCACCTGCAGCGCTGTATCAAGCGAGACCTTCGGGCACATTATGTGACAGATATCACTGCACCGGCCATACTCCTTCTATCCCGCTGACCTTGATGAACGTATTACGCATTGTCCTGAATGAGCATACCGGTGAAGGTCAATATCCCGCTATTGGTGGATATATGTCAGAAGAGAATGCTCCCGTTTGGAGCCAGTCAGTCAACTCGCTAACCTCAGGTTCAATTAATGCCTGGGCGGACCTGGATATCATCGTCTGGGATGTCCCCAAACGGATAATCCACCTGCCTCCTGTCGTCGCTAACTGGCTGATCGGTATCAACGCACCCGTGGATGCCAGCCCAGAAGAGCTTCCACGCTACCTTGATCTGGCGTCACAAAAACGATTTGCCAAGATGCAGCGCCGGATCAAAAAGGGACTGCCATTAAAAAAAGAGTACCGGATCGGCCCGTCCCAGATAAGGGATAATCTCAGGGAGATGAGCGTGCGTCCGCTGCAAATCATGGATGCTAAGGGCCAACCCAGCCACGTCATTGGTTTGCTTAACGGGTTGCAACTCAGCGCGCTGATCAATTACCGCATCGATCAGCAACACGCCGCGCTGACTCAATTAGCCACCAGTAACATCCTCCATGCCAACGATGCGCAGGCTGCCTACCAAGCCATATCAAAGTCCCTGGCACACATGATCAACTGCAGCCGGGTCAGCATCTGGTTTTTTGATGAATCGGGTGATTATCTGACTTGTGCCGAACTCTACGAACGTGAACAGAACAGGCATTCAGCAGGCTATCAGCTCGAGCGTAGTCGTTATCCGGCCTATTTCAGCGCTTTGAACGAAGGGCATATTGTCGTCGCAAGCGATGCACACACTGACCACCGAACGCGGGATTTCAAGAACGGTTACCTCGAAGCCTACGATATTCAGTCCATGATGGATGTTCTGATCCAGCATGACGGTCAGGCCATCGGGGTAATGTGCTGCGAACACGTAGGCCGGATGCGCGAATGGCGCACCGATGAAAAGCTGTTCGCCACCTCGCTGGCCGCGATGCTAACGGTACATATCGAATCGCGCCAGCGCCGGCTTACCGAGCAAGCCCTGAGCGAGAATGAAAAACGCTACAAAACGCTGTTCGATTCAGCCGGTGAAGCGATTCTTCTTGTGACACGAGATGGCAATATCTGTGACTGCAACCTGCGCAGCCATCGGTTATTCAAAACAACCCGCGAGCGTCTGATCGGGTCCTGCCTCTATCAGTGGTTACCGGCGACTCATACTGACGCTCAAGGACTAGAACAGTCCCTGCAGAATTTTATTGCTGCCGGTCTGATGCATGAAGGACTGACCTTCGAATGGCAGTTTAACGATCCTAAGGGGCAGCGACGCGATATAGAGATCAGGCTGTCTCAGGTCTTGATCGGCGGTACGCCCAAATTACTCATGCTGCTACGCGATGTTTCCGAGATCAAATCCAACCTGGCGACCATCGAACATCAGATCAATCACGATCAATTAACAAATCTGCCCAACCGCTACTGGCTAACTCACGAGCTAGACCGCCTGATTGCTGACCACACTCACAACCACCCTGCTATCGCGCTGCTCGTGCTTAACCTCAACCACTTCAAAGAGATCAACAACACGCTGGGCCATGAGATCGGTGACCTGCTATTACGGCAACTGGCAGAACGCCTGGCGACTACGGTCAAACCCAACAGCGATTCGCTGGTACGACTGGGCGGCGATGAATTTGCCATTATTTTGCAGGGCGGGGTTTCTGAAAGTAAGGCTATTGAAATCGGCAACCGTATTAACACAGCGTTAGCGATCCC
>JBFGYY010000023.1:0-14978 GCA_041587095.1 Motiliproteus sp.
CCCCCTCCGCATCGCCGTGTTCTGTACACGTACTTACTGGATTATTCCTTCCTGTCGTAAATCTGACAAAGCCTGCTTTTGACTGAGATTACGCTTGTCGCAAACATCACAATTTAACCGTCGTTTTCGTGGGTTTTTTCTAAAAGTTCTTTTTAAACAAGCAGATGTGTTTGCCTGTGGCCTGTGGCACAGGCTTTGCAATTTCCTTTAGCAAACGGTCTGCCCATTCATAAACGGGGCGATCCAAGCAAACCGAAAGAGCGAGGTGGATATGCTGCATTTTTCTGACCAGGCGTTGCAGACCATACGTGACGCCATGCAGTCCCGGCAAACGGCACCAGCAGGATTACGGGTCGGCGTTGTGGGTAGCCCCTGCTCGGGTATCAAGTACGTGATTCGCCTTGAAGATACGCCTGACAGCGAAGACGAGGTGGTTTCCTGTCAGGGGCTGTCGCTGATAGTCGATCGCGACAGCGTAATCAGGTTGCAGGGCGTTAAGGTTGATTTTATCAGCGACGGTGAACGCCGCGGATTTACCTTTGATAACCCCAACGTTTCCAGCAGTTGTTCGGGGTGCAATAAGGCAGGCGCAACGCAGTCTGGGTGACGCACAGAGCCATCAATTATTCGTTAGAAGTCAATTATCCGCTGCGTGAAGGGAAACCCTTCGGCGGCTGCAGTAATAAGGGGACGGGACATGTGGGAATACTCCGAGAAGGTTAAAGAGCTGTTTTTTGAGCCTAAAAATGCCAAAGCTGTCGTGGATGCCAATGCTGTCGGAGATGTGGGGTCGATCAGCTGTGGTGACGCATTGCGCTTGACGCTGAAAGTGAATCCGCACAGTGAAGTGATTGAAGATGCCGGTTTTCAGACGTTTGGCTGCGGTTCGGCCATTGCGTCATCTTCGGCCCTGACCGAGCTGATCAAGGGCAAGACTTTGGAGCAGGCGCTGAAAGTCACGAATCAGGATATTGCCGATTACCTGGATGGGCTGCCACCCGAGAAGATGCACTGTTCGGTGATGGGGCAGGAAGCGCTGCAGGCGGCCATCGCCAATTACCGGGGTGAAGTCTGGAAAGACGATCATGAAGAGGGGGCTTTGATCTGTAAATGCTTTGCTGTCGATGCGGTACTTATCGAGGACACCATCCGCGCCAATCAGCTGAAAACGGTTGAGGAAGTTTCGCATTACACCAAGGCCGGGGGGAGCTGTGCGGCGTGCCATGAGGGTATTGAGGAGATTTTGAACAAGGTGATGTCCGAGCGTGGCGAGCAGTTTGATCCGGAGCTGGCGCAGGACGTTAGTCCTCAGGATCAGGTTGTCAGCACGGCGGCCCCGACGCTGGTTCAGCGTATCCAGATCATTCTGCAAGTGTTTGATGATGTGCGCCCGCAACTGAAGGCTGATGGGGGTGACATTGAATTGGTTGAAGTTAAGGAAGAGAAAATCTACGTCAAAATGCAGGGCGCTTGTGGCGGCTGCCAGATGGCCGGTGCAACGCTGGGATGGGTTCAGCAACGTCTGATTGAGAAGCTGGGTTCGTTTGTGCGCTTGATTCCGGTCAATAACCCCGATCAGTCCGTGAGCAGGAGGGTGTGAGCATGACAACGACAACGACAAAAAATCCGCCGGTCTATTTGGACAACAATGCCACCACGCGGGTCGATCCGGCTGTCGTCGAGGCGATGCTGCCTTACTTTACCGAGTTGTTTGGTAACCCGTCCTCCATGCACAGCTTTGCCGAAGGGGTGGGTAAGGCCGTCCAGCAGGCACGCCAGCAGGTGCAGGCGTTACTGGGGGCGGCTTATGACAGTGAGATTATTTTTACCTCCTGCGGTACCGAATCCGATAGCACCGCGATTATGTCGGCGTTGAGGGCCAACCCCGACCGTAATGAAATTATCACAACGGTGGTCGAGCATCCCGCAATACTGGCGCTGTGCGAACAGTTGGAAAAAGAAGGGTACAAGATTCACCGCCTGGCGGTAGACAGCAAAGGACGGCTGGATCTTCAGACATACGCGAGCTTATTGTCGCCGCGGGTGGCGCTGGTGAGCGTCATGTGGGCCAATAACGAAACGGGAACGCTGTTTCCGGTTAAGCAGATGGCCCAGATGGCGCGCAATGCCGGTGTCCTGTTTCACACCGATGCGGTACAGGCGGTTGGCAAGGTGCCTGTCGACCTGAAAAGCAGCGCCATCGATATGCTGTCGCTGTCCGGGCATAAGCTCCATGGCCCCAAAGGCATTGGCGTGCTTTATCTGCGCCGGGGGACGCGCTACCGGCCGCTGCTGCGTGGCGGGCATCAGGAGCGCGGTCGCCGTGCCGGTACTGAAAACACGGCAGCCATTGTTGCGCTGGGTAAAGCGTCCGAGTTGGCGCTGGGTTATCTGCAGGATGAAAACACCCGGGTACGAGCACTGCGCGACCGGCTTGAAGAGGGCATCCTTGCCGCCGTTCCCTACGCTTTTGTAACCGGAGATGTGGATAACCGTTTGCCCAACACCAGCAACATCGCGTTTGAGTATGTTGAAGGTGAGGCGATTCTGATGCTGTTGAACCGTGCCGGTATTGCCGCATCCAGTGGCTCCGCGTGTACGTCCGGCTCGCTGGAACCGTCGCATGTCATGCGCGCGATGGATATTCCCTACACCGCAGCGCACGGCAGCACCCGTTTCTCACTCTCGCGCGATACCACCGAAGCCGAGATCGACCATGTGATTGCGGTGGTGCCAGACATTATCGAACGGTTACGTGAGATGTCGCCGTATTGGCTGAACGGGGCGCCGGTTGCCGATCCTGAACAGGCATTTGCCCCGGTTTACGCCTAACCCTTTTGGTCTCGGGTTTTCCCGACGAAGCATGAATTGGACGAAGCATCAATTGGACGAAGCATCAATTGATAGTCGATGAGGTGATGAGATGAGCAGTAAACCTAAGCTGATTATCGATGATACAACGCTGCGGGACGGCGAGCAGTCCGCAGGGGTCGCATTTACTCTGGAAGAGAAGTTAGAAATCGCGTGCCGGCTGGATGCGCTGGGGGTCCAGGAACTGGAAGTTGGCATACCGGCGATGGGTGAGGCCGAACGCGAGTCGATCAGGGCGCTTGTGGCCATGAAACTGGATGCCCATCTGCTGGTCTGGAGCCGTATGCGCGAGGATGACCTGCAGCGCTGCGCCAACCTGGGTGTGCATATGGTCGACCTGTCCATTCCTGTGTCGGACCAGCAGATTGCCAACAAACTCAACATCAATCGTAATGCTGTGCTGGCGATGATTCCGCGCCATGTGGCAAAAGCGCGGGATATGGGGCTGGAAGTCTGTATCGGGGCCGAGGATGCGTCACGGGCTGATCCTGCGTTTCTGATGGCCGTGGTCGAGATGGCGCAGAGCGCGGGGGCACTGCGCTTTCGCTTCGCCGATACCCTGGGCGTAATGGAGCCTTTTGGTGTCAATCGCGTGTTTCGTGATCTGCGTGCGCGTTTTGACCTCGATCTTGAAATGCACTCACACGATGACCTGGGGCTGGCAACCGCCAACGCGCTGGCTGCGGTGCAGGGCGGCGCGACCCACGTGAATACCACCGTCAACGGTCTGGGTGAGCGTGCGGGCAATGCGCCGCTGGAAGAAGTGGTGATGGGGCTGGAAAAACTCTACGGCTTTGAACTCGGTATCAACCTCAAGGGGTTTTCTGCCCTGAGTGATCTGGTTGTGCAGGCGTCGGGCCGGCCGCTGTCCTGGCAAAAGAGTCTGGTGGGCGAAGGGGTTTTTACCCATGAATCGGGGATACATGTGGATGGATTGCTCAAAGACCCGCATAACTACCAGTCGATCGATCCGGCTGAAGTTGGCCGTGTGCACAAAATGGTGCTGGGTAAGCACTCAGGCGTGAGCGGCTTGATGCTGGCATATGCCGAACTGGGTCTGCAATTGAGTCGCGAACAGGCCGACTGCATCCTTCCCTGGGTCCGGCGTTTCAGTGAGCGCAGAAAACGTACGCCGGGGCGAAGTGAGTTGCTGAGTTACTACAGCCAGTTAGGTGCCTGAGGATAAAGCCATGACGATACCATTTGATGACCTGCAGGCTGATCTGGAAGAGTTGGTCAGTGCCGAAGATTTTTTAGAATATTTTGCGGTTCCTTTTGAGCGTGCGGTTGTACAGGTTAACCGCCTGCACATCCTGCAGCGCTTCCATAATTATCTGGCTCAGGCCGAACAGACAGACGATCGGGTAGCCGATTATCGCCAATGCCTGGAACGGGCGTATCAGGATTTTGTGGGTTCCAGCGCCCAAGAGCAAAAAGTGCTGCGTGTTTTTGCAACCCCGGAACCGGGCTTTGTCAGTCTGGATGAGTTCCATTAGCACCGGCAGCCGTTGCAGCCTTTCCATGCTGAGTACTGAGCAGTGCATGAAGCAGGCATAACGCAGGGCCGCTGCGGATAAACAGGCGACGGATAAATTGATTCTACACAGGTGACAGTATGCAGCCACGTTACGAATTTGGTCAGCAGGTACGGGTGATTCGCAATGTACGCGATGACGGCACCTACCCGGGAAAGGACCGTGGGGACCTGCTTGTACGACGCGGCAGTGTCGGCTATGTCCGCGATGTCGGAACGTTTTTGCAGGATCAGCTGATTTACCGGGTCCATTTTCTGGATGAAAACCGTCAGGTTGGCTGCCGTGAAGAGGAGTTGATCGATAGTGAAGAACCCTGGATAGAAAGCCGTTTCGAGTTTTTGCAGCAGGTTGCGGCCGCCTGTGATCTGGCCGCGAACGGCGAAGTGATCGTCGCCCGGGGAGAGTCGGGGCAAGTGTTGAAAGTGCTGCGTGAAGCGGCAGGTGGTGTTCAGTATCAGGTCCGCTTTCCAGGCAGGACCTTGCAGATGAGAGAGTTGGCTTTGGAGGAAGTAGCGCAATGAAAACCGATCCTGTAACCGCATATTATCAATTACGCGCCGCCCAAACGTATTTTCAGAAATCGCCACAGTCGTTGACCGACAAGGAGCTTGCCTGGTTATACGGCACAGTCGAGCGCCAGCAACGGCTGGAGCAGCAGGTGATGCAATCTGCGCAAGCTGCTGGCGTGGTGGTACCGGATGCCAGCGTGCGTGACGCCATGTTCGAGATTCAGGCCCAGTATGAAGACAGCGACCAGTTTCACAATGACCTTGAGTCCTTGGGGTTGTCGGTATCACAGTTGATAGATCTGTTGGAGCGGCAGCTGCGTGTTGAAGGGGTACTGGAGCAGCAGTCGGCCAAGGCCGCCCCGGTGAGTCTTGAGCAGGCGCGCGCCTATTATGACGCTCATCCGGAAAAATTTCTCAAACCCGAGCGGCGCCAAAGCTGGCATTTGCTGATCACCATTAATCCGGACTTCCCTGAAAACAGTCGTAGTAGCGTTTTTGCACGACTCATGGCCATTCGAGCGGAGGTTCTCGCCGACCCGCAGCGCTTTCAGCCGCTGGCTCAGCGTTATTCTGAATGTCCTACCGCCATCAATGGAGGTGAAATGGGCTGGATTCCACCAGGCCAGCTGTATCCCGAACTGGACCGTGCGCTGTTTGAACTAGCCGACGGGGAGCTGAGTGAGATCCTGGAAACCGATCTGGGAGGGCACTTACTGCTGTGTACCGGTATTGATGCTCAGCAGATGCTGACATTTGAATCCGTCGCACAGTCGTTGTCCGATAAGTTGTTTGAGGCACACAAGAAGAAGGCCCAGAAAGACTGGCTGAGGGAGTTGTCATGATTGAGATGAAAACACTGGATGCCATTGCCCGCGCAGTGACCAAGCTCGGGTTCAGCGATTCGGGCATCGCTGCCCTGCGTTCGACATTCGATGATGTGCGGCTAACCTGCTGTCTGGAAGATGATATGGGCGCTGCAGAACCGTTTCGTGAATATGCCGACTTTAATCTGTATCTGGTCGATGCCAGTGAGCATTGTATGACGTTAACCGACGACCCGCATCGTGCATGCGGTGTCGTGGTCGCCGAGGTGTATTTCTAGCCATTTAACCAGCCCCGGATTCAGGGCTGCGGAGTTTGGATCCAGGTGAGAACGGTGGGAAAGGGGTCAGGCGGCATTGCCTACAAATGAGTTCACTGCCCCTGAATCCAGCTTGGCCTGAAAATCATCCAGCATACGAATGATATCGGGCTGTGACATCGCGTTGTCGCAATCGAGGTACTGTTGCCTGAGTCGAGAAAAATCGTTGAAAATCCGCTCAGAGGAATAATGGCATAAGCGGGCATCCCATAGCAGGTCGTCCAGGTCGAATTGCAGTTGACGGCTAACGTCTAGCATCTCCATACACTTACCTCCTGACACTTTTCCCTAGCGTCGACTTATGTTGTAGCTAAAAACCTAGCGCATTCAATCTTGTGTTGTCAAATTCTGTTGTTTTCAGGCGCTCGGCTAAAGCGCCCTGCCACACCATGTCTCTGATTAATTAACGGGGTGGTCCCGCGATGCCTTGACTGCAAAAAAATTGGCTACACTCTGCTAGGTATTTAACGCCCATGATGACGCAATTGTGGGCCTGCAGAGTAACAACTATGAAAAAAATAAAAATAGCGGTTTTGCTCGGTGCCGGCGCGTTGCTGGCTTCTCTGGGCGCCGGGGCGGAGTCGCGGCCGATGGGCTTTTTTGTAACCAGCCAGGGCATGGGTAACGGCGCCGATCTGGGTGGCCTGGCCGGGGCTGATGCTTACTGTCAGAAGCTTGCCACCAAGGTAGGCGCAGGAAGCCGAACCTGGCGGGCGTATCTGAGCACCGCCGGTGATGGTACCCGGGGCGAGTTTGCCCGAAACCGGATCGGTAATGGCCCCTGGTATAATGCCAACGGGGTACTGATAGGCACCAACCCCTCCGACCTGCACCTGTATAACAAAACCATCTCGCTGGAAACCGCCCTGGATGAGTCCGGTCAGCGTATCAAAGGGCGCGGCGACAAGCCCAACGAGCACGATATCCTGACGGGCACCCAGGAGGACGGCACCCCCTTCTTCCCCGATGGCAAAGACCATACTTGCAGCAACTGGACCAGTAGTGGTGAAGGCAGCGCACAGGTTGGCCATCATGACCGGCATGGCGGTGGCAATCTGTCCTGGAATTCCGCGCATGCTTCGCGGGGTTGTAGTCAGGAAGCCTTGGTTAAAACCGGTGGTGCAGGCAAGTTTTATTGCTTTGCGGCGGACTGACTGAAGCGGTGGGGGCTGCAACGTCTTTTCGGCCTGAGGCCCGCTCCCGTCGCAATAGAAATGTCGCCATTAGCGTAGAGAAGGATGTCTCTGGCAGGCAGCAAAGCTTTCGGTGTGAGGTTTGCTGCTCCCGTCGATTTTTATGTTCTGAATTCTGTAAATTTTTTGACTAATAGCCGTTTATGTCCATGCTTGATATTAGCGGTCTTTGTTATAAGGGTGAAGGCTTGGAATCTCTGCTTGAGCTTGTGATGAGCTATTGATTTAAAGCAATTTTTTGGTGTTTTGCTTGTTTGAGTCTTCGTCGATACGGTACCGCATAGCCATTCGAAAGCTCTGGTTTCAGGAGTTTATCTATGCGATTAGTTACGTTACTTCTGGTTTGCGCAATGCCTGTCATTTCTGTCGATGCGTTGGCATTCAATGCGCAAAAAGTCCTCAAAAAGCAGGGGTGCCTTAAGTGCCATGCGATCTCCCGCAGCAAGGACGGACCGTCAATTAAAGATATTTCCAAAAAATACCGGCAAGAAACTGACGGTATCGCCAAGCTCCGCACCCATTTGACCTCTTCGCCCGAAATCGAAGTGGATGGTAAGAAAGAAAAGCATAAGCAGTTTGAGTCAAAATCCGATAGCGATCTGGATGACGTGATCGAGTGGATTTTGTCCAAATAACCCGGGAGCTGAACACAGCAGGGACGCTTTGTTATGTTTAAAAAAATCTTTCAAAAATACCTGACTCTACCTCTGGTACTTGCCGCGCTTGTCGGCGCTGGCCTGGTTGTCGGTAGTCATATTGCGCTTGAAGCCACCAGTACCGAAGCGTTCTGTATCTCCTGTCACGAGATGCGCGATAACGCGTATGCCGAGTATCAGGACACCATTCATGACCGCAACCGCACCGGCAAACGGGCTACGTGCCCCGACTGCCACGTCCCCAAAGAATTTTTTGCCAAAATATGGCGCAAGACTGTCGCGGCTAAAGAGGTTTTTTACCATTTTACCGGCATGCTGGATACACCGGAAAAATACGAAGAGCACCGCTATGCAATGGCTCTCAGTGTCTGGCAACGCATGAAAGCGAACGATTCACAGTCGTGCCGTAACTGCCACGATACTAACAAAATGGATCCGGATATGCAGACCAAAGAGACCGTTGATCGTCATGCGAAGGGGGAAGAGGAAGGTAAGACCTGCATCGATTGCCACTTTGCGATCGCGCATAACGAGCCTGAGGGCGAGCTGAGCCCAGAAGACTTATAGCAACGGGATGTAGCGCTCATTGGCGGACATGATTGCAGTATCCGGTGATGATTAATCGACAGGAAATGGAGAGCCTTCATGAGTCTGTGGCTTCGGGTTGGCGTTGTCCCTGCAAGCGTGATCTTCACGCTGTTTTTATCGTTACTCACAGTCGCTCCAAGCGCTTACGCGGATGAAGATGAGCGCGGCGACCTGGTGTTAACGGGCGATGCTATCTGCACTCGCTGCCATGATGAATATGAAGAGTATACCGTCCTGGCCATCGGCAAGACCAAGCATGGCACCCGTGCCGATGCACGCACCCCTAACTGCACCAGCTGTCACGGCGCAAGCCAGGCGCACCTCGATGGTTCTGAAACCGAAGATACCCGGCCGGCCCTCGATGTGAGTTTCGGCCCTACATCTCCAACTCCCGTCAGTGCGCGCAATAACACCTGTCTGGCTTGCCACCAGGGTGGCGAGCGAATTCACTGGCAGATGGGAGCTCATAACAGCAGTGATGTCGCCTGTACCGCTTGTCATCAGCTTCACACCCAGCACGACAAGGTCCGCGAGCGTGTAACACAGGCAGAGGTCTGCTTCACCTGTCATAAGCAGCAGCGCATGGACTCCCGGAAATTCAGCCGTCATCCGACCGAAGAAGGCAAGGTGATCTGTTCCGATTGCCATAACAGTCACGGATCGGTTGGCGTAAAAGAGCTGGTGCGCGATACCGTGGTCGATACCTGCTACCAGTGTCATGCAGAAAAACGCGGCCCCTTTATCTGGAATCATGAGCCGGTCAACGAAGATTGCTCCTTCTGTCACAACGCTCACGGATCCAATATCAACGCCATGTTGACCACGCGGATGCCGATGCTGTGTCAGAACTGTCATGAGGGCGATGTTCACCGCGGCATCCCGCCAGATGAAAACTCACGCTTTACGACCAGCAGAGCTTGTGCCAACTGCCACACCAATATTCATGGCTCAAACAGCCCCGGCGGTTCAGTGGGCGCGCGATCGCTGCAGAGATAACAGGCAACAGGGAGAAGAGCAATGACGTTGTTCAAGTACGGTTTTTTACCGCTGTCTGCCTGGCTGCTGAGTTCGGTTTCCACGGGCCTCTTTGCAGAAGAGACTTCAGAAGAGGAGGACGATGAAGACGGCATGGAAGAGGTGCGTCTGCTGAGTACGCCCGTAAGCAGTCTATCGGCGGGGCTTGCCGCCAGTAGCGATGATCAAACCATGCTGGGGCGATATAACGGCCGTAACGATCAGGGTGTTAATTTGCTGTTCGATTATGATATGCGCCGGCGCGATGATGAAACCGGCACCTGGACTCTGGTTAATGGCAGGAATGTTGGATTACGTAGCCGCAACCTTCGCTATGAGCGCAACCGCCAGGGCGATTGGAAATACTTCATCGAATTTGATCAGCTCGATTCGGTTAATCCCTACCTGTTCGAAACCGATTTGACCGGTATCGGCAGCGAGCAAATGGCGACGGGAGGTACCAGTAGCAGTCGGCAGTTTTCACTTCAGCGAAAAAATGTCAAATTGGGTATGAGTAAACTCCTGATCCAAGAGCTGGAATTGACGCTTAGCTATCGTCAAGAGATTAAGGAAGGGGCGCGTAACTGGGGGACCGGAGGGCGTCTGGCAGGGACGGCTTTCGATAGTTTCTTTCTGGTAGAGCCTGTCGACTACCGTACGCAAGAAGTAGATGTCCATCTGGACTACAACACTGAAAACTTTCAATTGCGCGGCGCTTATCTGCTGTCGTTGTTTGATAATTCAACCGAAATGGTGGGGTTGGATATCAGCTCAATCGATAATAATGCGTCGGTTGTGGACACCTCTACCCCACCGGATAATCACTCGCAGCTGTTCTATTTAAGTGGCGGTTACCGTTTATCGGACTATACCCGAGGGACGTTTAAGGTCAGTTACCAGCAGGATCGACAAAATGAAAATTTCTACCAATCCAACCCCTTCAACAATCGCAATGACCTGGGCGCTAAAGTTGATACATCACGAATAAACCTAGGCCTTAGCTCTCGCGTACATCCTGACCTAACCTTGAAGGCCAAGTTGCGCTATGAGGATCGCGACGATAACACGCCTCAGGTTCAATACCTGTCCAGCCTTGGACGTTATAACCAGCTGTCTTCCCGCACCAACTCAAATGGCTCTGTTAATGCGACCTATCGGCTGACGCCGGGTAGCTCGTTGATGGGAGGTGTGGAAATTGAACGTCGGGAGCGGGATCCTGTCGATGAACCGAACATGTCGCGGCGCAAGAGAAACGACGAGGTGATTTTGCAACTTGGCGCTCGACGTAAGTTATCAGAATTACTCAATGCAACGCTTAAGTATAGTCACAGCGACCGTGACGGCTCTGCATGGCTGGCTGGTAGCGGCGTCGAAGCGGGCACGTTGCTGACAGCGCCCCAGCCTTATGATTATGTCAGTTCTCTTCAATACGCGGACCGCAAGAGAGATCAAGTTCGACTGATGCTTGATTGGTACCCTGCCGATGAGCTCTCTGTGCAGTTTGTGACCGAAGGGAGTAAAGAAACCTATAGCGGTTTGCCTCTGGGACCTCGTGATGGCAATACACTTTTGGCATCGATAGATTCCAGCTATCAATTGTCCGACGAATGGAGCCTGAATGGCTGGCTTTCGGTCAATCGGCACAGGACTGAGGCCACTTCTCACAGCTGGATCGATATTAATACGGCGAATTTTGCCACGGCCTATGCCGGGTCCCTGCAAACTTGGGAAGGGCAGTCGGAAGACAGTGGCTTCGCTCTTGGTCTCGGCGTGAAGGGGCTGGCTAGTGACGAACTTAAACTGGGGGGGAGCTTACAGTTCAGCCAAGACAAAAGCCGATTTGATATGACGTCAATTGATGCTCCCGCCGACTTCCAGTATGCCCCTGGGGCTTCATTACCCAGCATTGAATACAGATCCGTCCAGCTTAAGTTATATGGCGAGTATGCGCTGGATGAGCAGCACGGATTGCGCATGGACTACCGTTATGACCGGCTCACCAACAACGACTGGACCTGGAGCAATACCGCCGACTACGACGGCACCACCGTGACGCAGATGGCGAAAGATACCAACCATTTTATTGGCCTGTCCTATTACTATCGCGGCTGGTAACAGCTGGCTAACGCTAATAAGTATACAAGGAAGGAAAATATGAAAATTCTACAGATGTATTCTTGGCGCAGCTGGCTTTCCGGCCTCGTCATATCAAGCGCGCTTGTTCTGAGTGGCTGTGCAGATGATGGCTCCGATGGTGCGGTTGGTCCCGCTGGTCCGGCAGCACCGACCTCAATCGTTAAGTCGGCCGTCCCAGAAAAGGCGTTTTCGACCATAACGTCTGCAATTGTCACGACCAATGGTGAAGTGAGCATCGAATTTACTGTCAAAGATGCCGATGGTAACGGGTATGTTGGACTGCAAAGCGGTGAGTTTCGTGTGATTGCGGCTCAATTAAACCCGGGTGATGCAGGGGGGGATTCAACCTATTGGCATCGGGTCGCGTATGAGCGCTTCAGAGGGCGAACCAGCGATGTCTTTGGAACATTCACCGATAATGGCGATGGCTCTTACCGTTATACGTCACAAACAAACTTGAAAAATGTTACTGGCTATAACGCGGATGCGACTCACCGCGTAGGCGTGCAGCTGGATGGCGATCTGCGGCCATCGAATGCAACGTTCGATTTTGTACCTTCTGGCAAACTGGCGTCGGTTGAGCGCAAAATTGTTTCTGAATCTGCGTGTAACAATTGTCACGGTCAGTTACGCATTCACGGTGGTCGGATAGCGACAAATTTCTGCGTGCTCTGCCATAACCCCGATCTCAATCCGTCGGATTTCGATCCACAGAAACCGCTTGCATCGGCAGAGCCCAGCGCCGATTTCAAAGTCATGGTGCACAAGATTCACCGCGGAGCAGGCTTGCCTTCGGTGGACGCGGGAGGAACCTATGAAATAGGCGGGCATGACTATAGCGAGGTGGTATTGCCACAGGATATTCGTAACTGTGGTATCTGCCACCAGGAATCCAATACTGCCACGCCGCAGGCGTCTAACTGGCGTACGCAGCCAACTATGGAGGCTTGCGCTTCCTGTCACGATAACCTCGATTTTACCCTCCCTGCTAATGATGTCAGTGGTAACGGACACCCGGCGGGGCCGCAGTCCGATAACAGCGGCTGCGTTGACTGTCACGGCGATGGTGCTGCCGACGCCACAGAAGGATTTCATTCTGCGGTGATGGCCAGGAAGGAGGCATTGCGTGATTCTTTTGTGGTGCAACCAATCGCCGTGCGGGTCGATCAGGTTAACGGAGATATTGAAGTCGATGTCAGCATGACGCTGGAGGGGGCAACCGTTACGGCCCTCCATGACGGCAACCCCGCTAATGAAACATCGGCAGGAGGGAAGCTCGGTAAGTACAAGTACGGTGAAGAGAATGGTGCTCTTGCCGTGAACTGGGAGAAAGCCTCTGGTGCCGGTTTTGAACTGAACCATGTTGAAATTGGTTTGAATGACTGCCGCCCCAATGGTGCGGATTTTACCTGTGCATCCACTGCGACGGGCCCCGGATTATTCACCGGCGTTTCAGATGCCGATACCCTTACAGTGACGACCGTTGATTCTCTGCTGTGCTTTAACGAGAAAGATGGCAATGTGATGGACTGTAACCAGGCGCCCTCTGACAGTGTGCGCATTGCCACAATTGAAGTTACTCCGGTCGTTCATTCCTATATGGGCGATGGCTCGGATGCTGCTGCGGGATACGACAAAATCGGTGCTGATATCAACGCCTGCGAAAACTGTCACGGGGATAAGCATTACCATCACGGTGCGACGGCGTTATTGCAATGCAAGACCTGCCACAACGCAACCCGTTCGAGTAGCAGTCGCACCATTGGTGACCTGAAACGTCATGTCCACCGTTTACACTCGACCCTGGACAAAGACGCCTTGGATTCACCGGATGACGATTTTGACGATCATTTCCCCAATAACATCGATAACTGCAGCGCATGTCACTCTGAGGGACAGTTTGATCTGCCCCTGCAGAAGAATCGACGTCCTTCTGTTGCGCGTAATGGTGTGGGGACGACCGAAGTTTATGTGAGCCCGACCGCCGTGGTGTGTGGTAGCTGCCATATCCGCACCCGGCTTGGTTATATCGATGTGAATTACGCGGGTTATATAAATCCGGCATCGGATACCGATTCAAGAACAGCGGGCATCCAGAGCCCTGATCCGATCGATGACGCGCAGTTAGGTGTGATTAATCACATGATCTTGAACGGTGCCGTGTTTGGCGGTTCAGATGCTGCGGCTGCGACAGGTAAAGAGGCCTGCAGTGTGTGTCACGCCATCGGTAGAGCGAGTGCTGTTGATGCGGTGCACACCCTGATCTCGGTCAGCGGGGGCAGCGACCAGTAGCGGTGTGCCCCATGCTGGTGCTTAAGCCGGGCCCGGGGCCCGGCTTATATCTCTTCGGCGATCCGTGTCAGCCGGCTGCGGCTGACTTTCAAATCAGGCGCCGAGTCATCGAAGAACAGGTAACGACGCGGGACCATATAACCCGGTAGTCGCTCACGTAGCCAGTTGATCAGATTCCTCTCATCGATACCGATAGCCGTGCGCCGAAGAAAACAGACCGGTCGCTGGCCAAATTCAGGATCGGCTATCGGCACCACATAACATTCGTCGATGCCGGAATATTCTCGCATCAGTGCTTCTATCGTCTCGGGCTGGATGTTTTCGCCGCCACTGACAAATTGGTTATCGAGTCGCCCGATGATGCGCAGGCTGCCATCGGCGTGCTGTTGGCCGAGATCCCGGCTGTGAAACCAGCCGTCGTCGTCCAGCGGCCGGCTTATACTCCCTTGCCGGTAATAACCCTGAAACAGCGTGTCACCGCGCAGCAGAATTTCACCGTCGCTGTTCAGCTTTAATTCGCGATGGGGTAGCAACTGTTGCAGGCGCGATGTTGCGTTGAGGGGGCCTGTGACCACCTGTGATCCCATCTCGGTGAGTCCGTAGCTGATCATGACCGTTATCGACTGTTGCTCGAGCCAGCGAAGTAGTGTTGTTGGAAAAGCGCTGCCGCCCAGTAACAGGTAACGTAGGCCCGTTTTTTCCAGATCGATTCCCTGGTCTCGCAAACGCAGTAGTTGGGTGGTGACTGCCGACAGGTGGGTTGGTAGCAGGTGAGTCTCGTTGTTGGTCTTCAGGGCCGTTGTGGGTAACAGAAACTGTTGCAGGTCGCGATCGGCAGCGGGGACGATCATGCAGGCCCGTGCCTGCAGGCAACGGAAAATGATGGCCAGGCCGCCGATGTGGTAAAGCGGCAAGGTTACGGCCCAGGCATCGCCCGGCTCCAGGGGGATCAATGAGCGGCTGCCGAGTGCGCTGAAGTGGTGATTGCGAAAACTGTGCAGCGCCAACTTGGGGTTACCGGAGGTCCCCGACGTGAATACGCC
>JBFGYY010000024.1:0-14747 GCA_041587095.1 Motiliproteus sp.
GTCGCGTATCCGCCTCGAGGAACGCAATTTTGACGAGGCGCAGCAATACAGTGAATGGGCCCTGCAATTTAACCCTAATCACGCCCCGTCCTTTTTTATTATGGGTGCCACACTTTTTGGACTGGAACAAAACGAACAAGCTTTGGAGTACCTTGGCCGGTTTCTCAAGGTTGCCCCCGGATTCGTGCCTGCAGTTCTGATTCACAGCGTCATTTCGCTGCAAAAAGGCGAGGCGGATAATGTGATCAAACGAATCGAGCCGCTTATCCAGGCGGGGATTGAAGACGGCAAACTTTACGCACTGTATGGCCAGGCACTGGCGCAAACGGGTAAAACCGCAGCGAGCCTGGAAGCCCTGGATAAAGCTGCCGAGCTCAGCCCCGAGCTCAAGCAACTGGGCAACCAACGGGCACTGGTCAACCTGATGCTGGGCCAGAGTAACAGCGCGGTCGACCTGCTGACCCACTCCGGCGCACCCAATGCCAGCGACGATAAAAGTGCACTGTTACTCACGCTGTCATACATACAGAGTCAGCAGTTCGACAAAGCACACGCCACTCTGAGTCGCTGGCAGCAGGAACAGCCCGACAACCCCTTGTTTTCCCAACTTCGCGGAGCCGCTTACCTGCAGCAGAAAGAGCTGGCAAAAGCTCAGGAACAGCTTAATCAGGCACTGAAGATTCGTGCCGATTATGCCCCTGCCCTGTTTGCTCTCGGGCATATAGCACGCGCTGCTGCCGATTATCCGTTAGCCCAGAGCTACTACCAAAAGCTCCTGTCAGGCGATAAAAAAGGCCAGGCGGAGTTTGAGCTCGCGCGCCTTGCGCTGCTGCGTAAAGATCAGAATCAAGCCTTGGAGTGGCTGGAAAAAAGCATGCAGACACGCCCCGACGCCAGTGCCACACTGAATCTGCTGGGTTCACTGTATCTGCAGCAACGCGAGCCGCTCAAAGCGCTAAGCGTCATCCAGGCATTCGAGTCTCGCAACCCCAAACATCCAACCGCACTCTCACTGAAAGCGCGTGCAATGCTGGCGACCAACGACCCCGCCCGCGCAGAACTGGCCTTGCGCCAACTCCTGCAGGTGCGTCCCGACGACCAATCACACCGTTTGCAACTGGCGACCCTTCTGCAACGCAAAGGCAATTTAGACCAAGCGCTGGCGGAGACCGACAGCCTCTTAAGCACAGCGCCGTTGAATGAGGCCGCCTGGCTAACCCACACCCAGCTATTGTTGCAGTTAAAGCGGCCCAAGGACGTTGAGCACGCTATCAGCACACTCAAGCAACGCAAAGCCGATGCGTTTTTAATCGCGTTAATACAGGGTGACCTGCATCGTTACCGGAACGAACTCAACGACGCTGAAACCCGCTACCGTCAGGCCTATCAGTCACAGGCAGGCTCGCACCAGGCCGCCTCACTGATCAACGTGCTGCTGTCACAGGAAAAGTCACAGGAAGCGATCAGTTTTGCCGATGCTCACCTGAGCGACCACCCCAACGATGACAAAATCCGCTTAACGCTGGCCAACCTCCTGCAAGCCAACGCAAACCCGGAGCGTGCGCGCCAGGAGTACGCCGCGATTATCCAAAAACAACCCAACAACATCATCGCGCTCAACAACCTGGCCTGGCTCTTTATGGAACTGGATATGTCCAAGGCGGAGGCCTACGCCAAGCGAGCCAACACCTTGCTGCCGGAACACCCCGCCATCGCCGATACACTCGGCTGGATCTACCTGCAGCAGGGTAAAATCACACAGGGTCAGGCGCTGGTTGAAAGGGCCAGTAAACGCCTGAACGGCGACCTGCAGAACCGCTACCACCTGGCCTACGCCTATAGCCGTTCCGGAAGAACCCAGGAGGCAAAAAGCACGTTAAAATCCCTGATCGCCGATGAAAAATTCAGCAGCCTCGACGAACAGGAGGATGCCCGGGCACTGCTGGAGTCTCTTAATTAAACGCGGGCAGCAAAAACGCGCCATGCCGTTAAACCTGCAAGCTTAAGCGGCAACGCTGCACGCCCCCAAAACTAACCCGAGGTTTCCGGCATCCGGAAGCCTCGCCCCTCCCGCTAAGCATGCTTCTTAGCGCTCATACTCCCTACTTATTGATATAAGTAATTCCACCTAGTTGTTTTCCCTTATACTTTGGTCCCGCCCTGTAACCAAAGTCGCATACCACGCCCTTCCCGAAGCACCTGCCCAGCACGTATTGTTGTTCCCGCTTGGCAAGCACCCGAATATAAAAAAAAGAACGGATCCGCTTTTGCCAGAACTCGCAATCATCCGATCTTATTTTTTATCAAGGGAACCACTATGGCGTTAATGCAGCGCAAGCACGGGGAAGAACATCCCTATTGGCCGGCCGGCCCATTCAAAATCCGCCTGCCATTTATCCACTACCGCTGGGAGATGGCGGAAACCGTCCAGGCATTGATCATGTTCGTCGTTGCCATGGCCATGATTCCGCTCCTGGAAAAATACCTCGGCCTTCCCTACGACGTCGCCCTGGCCTATGTGGTTGTCTGCGGCATTGGCTTTATGCTGCCAAACCTGCTCGGCAGCCCCTTCGTCCCCGGCTGGATCACACCGGCTATTCCCGTCGTACTGCTGTTTATCGGCCAGTTCGAGCCCGGCCCCGAGGCTATCAAAGCCCTGGTAGGCCTGCAGCTGGTGGTGACGTTTATCTTCTTCTTCCTAGGCATTACCCGTCTGGGCACCAAGCTGGTTAACCTGTTTCCCAGCTCCATGAAGGCCGGCATCCTGCTGGGCGCGGGCATCGCCGCAATCACCGGTGAGATCTCCGAAGGCGGCCGACTGGCCAATACGCCGATCTCGCTGATGCTTGGCTTTGCAGTGACCGGCTACGTACTGTTCTCCCTGTCATTTCGCGACCTGATTGAAAAGCATCGCTGGGCCAAGATCATCTCCAGCTACGGCATGGTACCGGGAACTCTGGTAGCCATGGCGATCGGCTGGATCGTCGGCGAATACCAGATGCCTGACGTTCAGTTCGGCTTCTCTGCACCGGCCTTCGCCGATATGTGGAACTACCTGCCCTGGACCATCGGCTTCCCTGGCCTGGAAATTCTGTGGATGGCGATTCCTACCGCGATCATCGCCTACATCATTGCATTCGGTGACATCATTGTTGGCCAAAGCCTGCTCGACCGTGTTGACCACCTGCGTCCCGATGAAAAGATCGAAGTCGACGTCGACCGCGTGCACGTTATTACCGGTATCCGTAACCTGATGCACAGCCTGTTCGCACCCTACCCGGGCCTTGCCGGACCGCTGTTCACCGGCGCCATGGCTACGATTGCAGAACGCTACCGTTATGGCCGCTCAGCCATGGACACCATCTACAGTGGCGCGGGCATCTTCTGGATCGTCGGCTTCATCGCCCTGTTCATGTTGCCGCTGGTTACTCTGTTCAAGCCGGTACTGCCGATTGCACTGTCCATCACGCTGTTGATCACGGGCTACCTGTGTATCAGCGTTGCTGTTGAGCAGGTAGACAACGCCACGGCTATGGGTGTCGCCGGTACCATGGGTGTCGCTCTGGCTGTATACGGTGCGGCCTGGGGTCTGGGAGTTGGTATCGTGCTCTACCTCCTGATCGAAAAGCGCACCAAGAAATCGCTCGCTGAACACGCTGGCGAAGAACCGGAAGAGCCGATTCATATCGAAGAAAAAGCCTCCGATTATGGCAATGCGTAGGTAAGCTATAGGCCTTAGGCTGCAAGCTGCAGGCTACAGGCAAAAAAAACCGACGCCATGCGTCGGTTTTTTTATGGATGAGTTCTGAGTTCTGGGTTCTGGGTTCTGAAAGCAGCTTTGCGGGACAAGGTTACGGCACGATTAACGCACTAAAAACACCCTACAAGCGCAATACGCCGGTGCGGATCATCTCGGCATAGACGAAGCCTTTTAGTGCCACATCGGCGTCCGGCGCCAATCCGACAAACTCGATGCCGTAATAGAAGACAAGTCGTCCCTGCTCATCGGGCTTCTCCGTGTCACTGCAAACCCGTGCCTCAAAATGCGCAGGGAGCTGTCTGTGACCCACGGGGAGTTCAACATCGATACTTAATTGTTGCCCTACCTGCAGCGAAGGCTCTGAAAAGGCCAGCTTGCCCCCCCCAATGCTCACCTCGTTTAATAACGCACTCTTCGCCCCCGTTTGGGTATGCACACTCGCTTTCAATTGCGTCCAGATACGCGGCAGCATCCGCGAAGCATCCTGCTCTATATGCGTGGGAAGCTGCAGGTGCAGGTAGGGAAAAGGCGAGTGGTGTATCTCGACGATAACCGAGTGAAAGCAGTAGCCCTTACCCTCTATAAATAACCGCAACACCAGCTTTTCATCATCCTTAAGCTCGATGTGACTGCCTTGAATCTGCGGCGTGGTTATCAGCAATGTTTCCCCGGGAAGATAACCAACAATCTCCACAGGGAAACAGCGCTTGTGAGAAGGGACCTCAAGTTGAATAGGCGTCCCTGGCAGTAACCGTAACTCCTGTAACGTCGTAGCCATCGTGCCTGTACCTTGGTTAAATTATCCGCTCACCCTTGGCCTGCTTGTCGGCATGGTACGAAGAGCGGACCAATGGCCCGCTGGCAACGTGCTTAAAGCCAAGTTCCTTAGCCGTATCTTCGAAGAACTTAAATTCATCGGGGTGAACAAACCGATCAACCGCCAGATGACTGCCGCTGGGCTGCAGGTACTGACCAATGGTGATCATGTCGACATTATGCGCACGCAAATCACGCATCACCTGGATGATCTCGTCGTTCGTCTCCCCCAGTCCAACCATCAGGCCAGACTTGGTAGTGACTTCAGGGCAGCGCTGTTTGAAGGCCGCCAACAGATCAAGAGACCACTGGTAATCTGACCCCGGACGCACCTGCTTATACAAACGCGGCACCGACTCTAAGTTATGATTAAAGACGTCCGGCGGCTGTTTTTCCAGTTCATCCAGCGCAACATCCATCCGCCCGCGAAAGTCGGGCACCAACGTTTCGATCTCAATACCGGGAATCGCACTCCGGGTCTCAAGTACACAGCTGGCAAAATGTCCGGCTCCGCCGTCACGCAGGTCGTCCCGGTCAACGGATGTGATAACCACGTACTTTAGACGCATATCCGCAATAGCTTCTGCCATCTGGCGCGGTTCATCCTGATCCAGCGGATTAGGCCGGCCATGCGCAACATCGCAGAACGGACAACGGCGGGTACAGATATCCCCCATAATCATAAACGTTGCCGTTCCGTTACTGAAACACTCACCCAGATTGGGGCAACTAGCCTCTTCGCACACCGATGATAGTTTATGGTGGCGCAAGCGTTGCTTGATCCGATTAATCTCCGGTGACGCCGGCATCCTGACCCGCAGCCAATCGGGTTTACCGCGCATATCTTTTTTATCCGTAGGAATCACCTTCACGGGGATTCGGGCCAGCTTATCGGCACCGCGTAATTTAACGCCTTGCTCAACTTTTACCGACGGCTTTTTATTTTGCACTACGGCTGCCGACTTATCGGATAGATCAGTCATTTTCAATCCAACTCTTGTTTAATAATTGTGCCAGTATACCCTAATCTATTGATCAGGTACTTCTCCAGCCGGCTATTCAGATCGGTCAGACTGGTGGCCGGGTTATGCGCCGTCACCTGAGTCATCGCCAAGCCCGCATACCCGCAAGGGTTGATGCGTAGAAACGGCGCCAGATCCATATCCACATTCAGCGCCAGGCCATGAAAACTGCAGCCGCGCCGCACGCGAAGGCCCAACGAGGCAATTTTATCGCCGTTCACATAAACCCCGGGAGCGTCGGGTTTGGCATAGGCGTCAATCCCCAGGTCGGCCAGTACGGAAACCAGCGCCTGCTCCATCAACGTGACCAGATCCCGCACACCCAATTTTAGCCGCCGCAAATCCAGTAGCAGATAGACAACCAATTGCCCGGGCCCGTGGTAGGTAACCTGACCGCCGCGATCGACCTGCACCACCGGTATGTCGCCGGGCGCCAGCAGGTGCTCGGCTTTACCCGCCTGTCCCTGGGTAAACACAGCCTGATGCTCCAGCAGCCAGATTTCGTCCGCGGTGTCACTGTCCCGCTGATCCGTCAAGCGGTGCATCGCGTCCAGCATCGGCGAGTAATCCTGCAGCCCGAGGCGTCGGACAATCACGCTTGCCATTACATCACCATTTTCACACGACCCGTCGCCAGCAATTCGGCATGGATCGATTTAAGCTGGCTTTCCCCGGTGGCACAAATACGTACCCGTATCGAGACAAAGCTGCCATTACGACTGACTTGCGCACTGATCTCGGTCAGATCGATACCCGGTGCGTGTTTCTGCATAATTTCAACAACCTGATCATGCAGTGCCGGATGATTATCTCCGATCACCTTGATAGGGTAATTATCACAGGGAAACTCAATCTTAGGGGCGCTGGGTTCACTCATTTACTCACTTCCTCGTACGCACTGTCCTGACGCAGACAGTGCTGTTCAAAATCGACAAAACGTTCGGCCATTCGCCGCCATACCGGGCCCGGCCTCCCATCTCCAACCGGCTGGCCATCGAGCGTTAACACCGGAATAACACCCCGGGTTGAACTGCTGATCCAGATTTCGCCACAATGACGAGCGCTTTGCAGCGACACATCTTCTTCGACGCAGTCGATAGCCGCTTCACGGGCCAACTGCAGGACCAGGTCACGGGTCGTACCGCCCAGAATCCAAGGGCCGCGCCGGGGCGTGCGAATAGTGCCGTCGGAAATCACAAACAGGTTACAGGCCGAACCTTCGGTCAGGAAACCGTCCCGGACCATCAACGCTTCCTGCGCCCCCGCACCAAGCGCTTCCTGAAGTGCCATGATATTAGGCAACAGGGTCGTTGCCTTGATATCGCACCGCGCCCAGCGCAGATCCGGCGTGGTAATCGCGGCTATACCCTGAACCTGATCCAGAGGGGCTGACAAGGCCATGCTAATCGGATAACTAAACGCCAAACATGTAGGCTTTAAGGGTGTCGCCGGCTGGTGGCGCCGGCTGGTGTCAGCCCCACGGGTAATGTGCAGATAGACAGCCTGATGCTCGCCAGGATTGCGCCGCACCAACTCCTGGCATACCGCCTTCCAGGCTACATCGCTGACAATCCCTACCGCATCCAGGCTGCGCTGCAACCGGTCCAGGTGCTCCTGGAGACGAAACCCATGCCCCTGGTAAAAAGGGATAACCTCATAGACTCCGTCGCCAAACAGAAAGCCGCGGTCGTAAATCGAAATATGGGCATCGGATTCAGCCAGATACTGCCCGTTCAGATAGACAATAGGCGCCATAATATAACCCCATTAGCCAAGCGGATTTAACACCATAATAGGAGCTTTCCCGTGATTAGCGGGCAAAATTCAGACTTAATGGCTGTAAATAAAGTTTGCGGATAACGACACTGAGTGACAACGGTTGCAGACATTATAGGCAGCGGGCGATCCAGCCTTGTCAGGACGTTAACGATGCCCCGTAACAAGAAAACAGCCCTCATTGGGAGGACTGTTCGCGTTAAAAGATCGCTCAAACGATGCAAACCGCAACTACTTGCCCTGTTTTTCTAGCCGATCAGGGAAAGAAAAAACAAGACGATACTGTGCCAGATGCGCTTCATCAGTCCGGCAGGCTCAACGGACTCCAGCGCCACAACCGGCGCCTCCAGTAGCAGCTCACCGTTGAGGGTGATATTCACTTTGCCGTAACTGGTACCCTGAGTGACCGGTGCCTGAATAACCTTATCCAGATCAAGCGTGGCTTTTAGTGCATCGACCTGCCCACGGGGAATGGTGACCGCCACGGGCTGATTAATACCCAGTTTGAGCGTATCTTGCAAACCAGACCAGACAGAAGCTTCATTTAACACTTCATTGGCACGATAAAATTGATGGGTTTCAAAAAAGCGGAACCCATAGGCCAGTAGCTTCTGACTCTCCTGTGCTCGGGCTTCTTCGCTGGAGGTACCCATCACAACGGAGATCAGGCGCATGCCGTTACGCTTGGCTGAAGCGACAAGACAATACCCTGCTTCATCGGTATGCCCGGTTTTAAGTCCGTCAACGGTGTTATCCCGCCACAACAGCTTGTTCCGGTTGGGCTGACGGATCTTGTTGTATGTGAAGTATTTTTCAGAATAGATACTGTACTGCTCGGGGAAATTATTGATGATGGCCTTGGCCAGCAAACCCAGGTCATAGGCCGTGGTGTAATGATTTTTTGCCGGTAAGCCCGTCGCATTGACGAAGTGGGTATCGTTCATACCCAGCAGCTGAGCATGCTGGTTCATCAAACCCGCGAAGGCATCTTCTCCGCCGGCGATATGTTCGGCCATCGCAACACTGGCATCATTACCGGACTGAATAATGATCCCTTTGATCAGGTCGCCAACCTTGACTTGCGTCCCCTCGCGAATAAACATCCGTGACCCCTGGGTCCGCCAGGCTTTTTCGCTGACAAGCACCAGGTCATCGACGCCGATATTGCCCTTGGACATCTCATATTCGGTGATATAACTGGTCATCATTTTGGTCAGACTGGCCGGCGGGATGCGCGTCTTCTCTTTACTGGAAACCAGAATCCGCCCTGTATCGGCATCCATCAGCAGGTAGGATGTGGCGGCCAGACTCGGCGGCGCCGGAATAATAGAAGGCGCGGGTATTGGCGCCTGCACGGCATACGCAGGGGCGTTCAACAGCAGGGTGAAAAACAGTACGTTTAACGCAACAAACCACGCTTTAGCGTTTATCAGTCGTGTTTTCAGACGAATCAGGAAGGGTGTCATAACGAAAAATCTACTCTTAAAATCAAGCCGAATACTGTAACGAATGGATCAGGGCAAGTCCACCACACGCGGAGCATGAAACCCCGCCTGCTGCAGCTGCTCTATCAAACTGTCGGTCGATGCCTGTGCGGGCAGCGGACCCAGACGAACGCGATACAGGGTCTTTGCGCCATCACGCTCACTCACCGCTACAGGCCATTGCGGTAGCAACGCAACAACCCGTTGCCTGACCTTCTCAGCAGCCTCTCGCGTGCTATAGGCACCTATTTGAAGGTGCCGCGTCACCAGCTGAGCATCCGCTGTGGCGGATTGCGCAGCGGTGTTTGCCGCTCTGGATCCCAGAGGCAGCGGGATCGGTTCGGGGGTTATCGCTTCGACCAATACCCGGGCGGTGCCGGCACGCAACATACCAAGGCGGTGGGCCGCCGCATAAGACAGATCAATCAACCGGTCTTCGTGAAACGGGCCCCGGTCATTAACACGCACGACGACCGAGCGTCCGTTCGCCTGATTGGTGACCCGCGCAAAGCTCGGTAACGGCAACGCTTTATGCGCTGCCGTCATAGCGTACATATCATAGATCTCGCCGTTTGACGTCGCATGCCCATGGAATTTGCGCCCGTACCAGGAAGCGATGCCCTGCTCCCGGTAGCCCTGGGCAGACGCCATCACCAGGTACGACTCACCCCATACCGTATAAGGGCTGCGGTTACCTCCGGCACTGTACGGCTCAGAGCGCGGCACCGCATCCTTAACATGGGAGAGATCCACTGCCTGCTCGGGCCCTACATCCTGCTCCATCGAGTAGCGGGACGTTTGCTTTGGCGACGATTCACAACCGCTCAGCAACATCGCGATAGCAACCATCAGCCCCCAGACCAATAACGAGGGGCAAAACAGGGCAATGTCAGGCATTAGCACCTGAGAGCCAGCGTGTTTAGCGCGGACCGGATAATCCCTATTAAAGCGGCATCGCATCACCGGGACGCTTTGCTCTGATATTGGGTAAGAATCTCCTGACTCAATTGAAACACCGCCATGGCATATAAGGCACTGTGGTTATAACGGGTGATCACATAAAAGTTGGGTAGACCCAGCCAATATTCCTCACCCGCTTCTCCTTCCATAAGCATGGCGGTGGTTTTCTGATCAGAATCCAGCGCTTCATTTGGCGAAGCAGACAAACGGGGCTTCAGCCCCTGATCCAGCCAATAGGAAAGCGCGTGTTCGGGTTTCAGCGCTTGACTAAAACTTTCCGCAGCTAAAGGCTTAATCAAATCAGCCTGCAGGGCAACCGGCTCGCCGCTGCGCCAGCCATGCTGTTTAAAGTAATTGGCGACACTGCCAATGGCATCCACGGGGTTCGTCACGATATCGCGCCGCGCATCCCCATCAAAATCGACGGCATAATGTCGATAGCTGCTGGGGATAAACTGACCGAACCCCATGGCGCCGGCATAGGAGCCTTTGATACTCTCGGCCGTCAGTTTTTCTTCACGCAGTAATAACAGTTACTGCTCCAGTTGACCGGTGAAGAACCGACTCCGGGGCGGATAGTCAAACGCCAGCGTGGCCAGCGCGTCCAATACCCGGTAACTCCCCGCATTGCGACCATAACGGGTTTCCACGCCAATAATGGCCACAATAATCTCGGGGGCAACGCCGTACTGCTCAGCCGCGCGCCGGATCGTCGCCGCATGTTCATTCCAGAACTGGATTCCCTGCTCAATGCGCTGCGGCTTGAGAAATATCTTGCGGTACTCGCCCCAGGTCAGGCGCTTCTCTGCCGGGCGTGCAATCGCTTTCAGGATCGACTCCTTGCGCCGCGCGCTGTCCAGCAGGCGTGTTACGTCGTCCGCGTCAAAGCCCTGTTCGACCATACGCGAAACAAACGCCGCCGCATCGGGGTGCTTGGCGTAACCCACCCCGGAGTCTGCCTCGGAATCAGTTTCATGAGCCGTGGTCATCGGTGACCAAAAAGTGGTCATCAACACCAACAGCGCCGCTAACCGCATTGAATTACCTGCTTGCCGCATGCACCACCTCTGAATTTAACGTGTGACCATCGAGCGATGGGTATGTATTGACATGATGATTCCGAAACCGGCCAGCAGCGTCACAATTGACGTACCGCCAAAGCTAACCAGAGGCAAGGGTACGCCAACCACTGGCAGTATGCCACTGACCATCCCCATGTTGACAAAGACGTAAACAAAAAACGTCAGCGTAAGGCTTCCGGCCAGCAACCGACCGAATGTATCCTGAGCCTGATTAGCAATATAAAGCCCACGAGCAATGATACACAGATAGATCGCAAGCAAACCGAGAATCCCGACCAGACCTAATTCTTCAGCCAGTACCGCAAAGATAAAATCGGTATGACTCTCGGGAAGAAAGTCCAGCTGGGACTGGGTGCCCTGCAACCAGCCCTTGCCGTATATCCCACCGGACCCGATAGCCGTCTTGGACTGAATGATATTCCAGCCCGTGCCCAGAGGATCACTTTCAGGGTCCAGGAAGGTCAACACGCGCTGACGCTGGTAGTCTCGCATACCCATCCAGAGCAGTGGTGCACAGGCGCCGGCAAGGGCGGCTGCCGAAAAAATATACCGCCAGCGAATGCCGGACAGAAGCAGCACAAAGATGCCTGCCGACGCAATCAGCAGCGATGTCCCCAGGTCGGGCTGGCGCGCAATCAACAACGTGGGGATAACCAGCAAGACAACGACGACCGCTACATTACGGATACTGGGCGGTAACGGTTTATCGGCAAACCACCACGCCAACGTCATGGGCACGATCAGCTTCATGATTTCGGAGGGCTGAAAGCGCGGCAACCCCGGAAGCTGCAGCCAGCGCTGGGCACCTTTGGCACCGACACCGAACAACAGTACAGCCACCAGCAGGCCGATACCGGCGGCAAAAAGAAAGGGAGCCCAGCGCCTTAAATAACGCGGGTTGATACAGGCCACACTGATCATCACCACAAAGGCAACGCCGATACGCACCAACTGCCGTTCAACAGCAGCCATGCTCTGACCGGATGCACTGTAAAAAACAAATAACCCGCAGCCGGTCAATAACAACAGCAACAACAGTAAAATGGGGTCTAGATGGGTATAGGACCACAATCCCCGTCCCCGCTGCAGGTGACTGGCAGCATCGGGCATAGAACGATGAAAATCTTTCTGGTTCATGGCTGTGCGACCACCGTGGCTGACTCACGCAATAAGAATTCATCGAACACCAACCGGGCGACAGGTGCAGCGGAACCGCTGCCACCACCGCCATTTTCGACAACGACAGCCAACACGATTTGGGGATCATCCACCGGAGCAAAACCGACAAACAACCCGTGATCACGGTGTTTTTCGGCGATCGCATCGGCGTCGTACTCTTCATCCTGTTTGATGCCAAGTACCTGAGCAGTACCCGTTTTCCCTGCTATGCGATAAGCGGCATCGGCACCAATTTTCCGTGCGGTACCGTGGGCGCTGTGAACCACCCCTTCCATGGCATCGATAATGGTCTTCCAGTGTCGCTCTTTGGTCAGCACCACATCCGGCAGCTGCTTTCGCGGGGGTATATCCAACGTAAACTCTGGGTCATCAACCACCTGCTTCAGCATCTGTGTAACTTTCCATTGGCCCTTATTGGCCAGCGCCATGGTAGCCGTTGCCAATTGCAGCGGGGTGGCGCCCAGAAACCCCTGCCCAATACTCAGGTTTAACGAATCACCGTTATACCAGGGCTTGCCCCGCACCCGACGCTTCCACTCCCGGGAGGGTAAAATGGCCGCATGGGCTTCAGGCAGATCCAGGCTGGTAACCGCACCAAATCCAAAACGGCCCAGGTAGTCCGACATGGGGTCGATCCCCATCCGGTGTCCGATATCATAAAAATAGGTATCGCAGGATTCGGCTATCGCTTTGAAAAGATCGACCTCGCCATGCCCCCACTTTTTCCAGTCGCGGTAGAAACGACCGCCGGTGGTCAACTGATACCAGCCCGGGTCACTGACACTGTACGTCGGGCTTACCGTCCGGGTATCGATAGCCGCCAGGGCGATAATGGGTTTTATGGTGGAAGCCGGCGGATAGCGGCCGCGTAGTGCGCGATTAAACAGCGGCAGATCTTCTGATTGCTGTAAACCCCGGTACGCTTTTCCACTGATCCCCGAGACAAACAAATTGGGGTCATAGCCTGGCGCACTGACCATGGCCATAATGCCACCGGTTTTAGGGTCAAGCGCAACTACCGCCCCTTTCCTGTCACCCAGCGCCTTTTCGGCAACCAGCTGCAGCTGAACATCGAGGTGCACCTGTATATCGCGCCCCGGTACCGGATCGACCCGATCCAGTACCCGCAACACCCGGCCGCGGGCGTTGGTTTCAACCTTTTGCATACCCACCTGGCCATGCAGAAGATCTTCATAGAATTTTTCGACACCCAACTTGCCGATATGGTTGGTGCCGCTGTAATTATCCTCATCGAGCCTGGCAAGCTCGCGCTCGTTGATACGCCCTACGTACCCGAGTGCATGCACCAGAGATTCACCGAAGGGGTAATAACGGATCAGCTCCCCCTCCACATGAACACCGGGAAGCCGATGAAAGTTTACCGCGATCCTGCCGATCTCCTCATCGTTAAGCCGATAACGAAGCGGGACTGACTCGTAGGGCCGCCGCCGCTGTTTCAGGCGCTTATGGAAGCGCTCAACATCCCTATCGTCAATATCGATCAGTTGACGCAACGACGCAATCGTCGCATCCATATCCTTAACACGCTCTTTAGTCAGCACCAGGTTGAAACTGGGCCGGTTATCAGCCAGCAACTCGCCATTGCGATCGTAAATCAAACCGCGCGTCGGCGGCACAGCCTGAAGCTGCATGCGATTGCGGTCAGAGATCGTTGCAAAGCGGTCATACTGCGTCACCTGCAAAAAGGCCATTCTCGCAACGAGAACGCCAAACAGCACAAGCACCACCAACAACGCCACAATGGTACGATTGCTAAAGGTGCGCCGCTCGCGGTGAAGGTCCTTGAGTGCTACAGGTTTTCTCATGCTGCGCGTTTACTTGTGATAAGGATGTCCCTGCAAAATGGTCCAGGCACGATAAATTTGCTCAGCAAGCAGAACGCGTACCAACGGATGCGGAAGTGTCAGACCGGATAGCGACCATTTCTGATCGGCACGTGCCACACAGCGCGGGTCAAGACCATCGGGGCCTCCAACCAGCAAAGCGACGTTAACGCCGTCCATCAGCCAACCTTCCAGCTGATCGGACAACTGTTCAGTGGACCAGTTCCGCCCGCCGACTTCCAGCGCAACGACGCGGTCGCCCGGACCGATGGCCGCCAGCATCAGGTCGCCTTCCTTTTGAATCGCCCGATTCAGATCAGCGCCCTTGCCCCGGTGCCCCAGGGCAATTTCGTGCAGCTCAAGACTGACCTCTGCGGGCAGGCGCTTAACATACTCCTGAAATCCTTCGGTGATCCAGCCCGGCATTTTACTGCCCACAGCAATAAGTCTGATGCGCATGGATCAGGCCTCAGCAGCTGAATCCAGCGTCCAGAGGCTCTCCAGGTCGTAGAGGGCTCGTACCTGTGGTTGCATCACATGCACCACCACATCACCCAGATCGACCAGCGCCCATTCTCCCCCTTCCAAGCCTTCAACGCCGACCACGTCTACGCCGGCATTTTTGCTGTCGACTACGACGTTATTGGCAACCGCTTTGACATGACGGTTAGACGAACCACTGGCAACAACCATATAGTCGGTGACGCTGCACTGGCCGCGTACATCCAGGATAACGATATCCCGGGCTTTCAGATCTTCGAGTGCGCTACGCACCAGATGAATCAATTGCTTAGTTTGCATATTTCCTCGGTTTCAGTTCTATA
>JBFGYY010000025.1:0-14709 GCA_041587095.1 Motiliproteus sp.
CACCAATAGCGCGGAGCCAGCGAGCGATAGCCTTCAACTAGAACAGGTGAGCCGGGAATATGCGTTATCCGCACCGCACCCTGCTCTGAAGTCAGCACCTCCTGGGCGCCAAATTCTTCTACCCGCGCCCGCACCGCAACATCAGGATGCCGCCAACGATTTCGATAGCCGCTGCTATAAACAACCCAGGTCGGGGCAACAGCCTTAAGAAACGCTGGCGCGCTCGACGACGCACTGCCGTGATGCCCCGCTACCAGCACAGACGCCCCTACTTCTTCGCCTTGCACCAGCAACGATTGTTCAGCTTGTTGATCAATATCACCGGTCAACAGCAACGCGGTTGCCGGGTCGTGCCCCACGCGCAAGACACAAGAGCGGTTGTTATCACTGACCTTCTCGCCGGCAACAACGGGATTGAGAAACTCGAACAACACACCGTCCCACCACCAGCGTTGCGGCGCATGACACGGATCTCCTCCGACCTGATCCGCCATACCACTGATTAATTGACCGATAGCCACCTTTTCTCGCAGTGACTTCAAACCACCGGCATGATCGTTATCAGCATGACTGACAACCGTTTTATTCAGGGACTTCGCACCCGATTCGCGCAAAAAAGGGATTACAATACGCTCGCCTGCATCGCTATGTGTACCAAACACTGGTCCCGTATCGTACAGTAAGCGCCGATAACGGGTTTCAACCAGTACCGAAAGTCCCTGTCCGACATCCAACACCGTGGCGCGATAACCGCCAACCGGCAACCGATTCTGGATTGGCATAAACAGCGGCAAAAATAGCAACAGCGCAATCCAGCGACCTTTAATCCCTCGGGGCATCATCAACCAGCACGCACCTGCAGCCGCCAGAACGAGACCCCATAGCGAAGGCGCTGCAGATACCCACAGAAGATCAACCGCAGACAACAGGGTTTGCAAGATACCGACCGAGGTAGCAAGCAAGTACGCCGCGGCTTTAAGCCCAACGGCCGCAATCGGCGGCAATACAGGCACAAGCAGCAAAGAGACAAACGCCAAGGGCAATACAATCAGGGTGATATAAGGAATAGCAATCAGGTTGATAAGCGGCGCGCTCCAGGCGACCTGCTGAAAAAACACCAACGTAAGCGGTGCCAGAACCAAAAACACGCCTAGCTGGGCCCGCCATGTTGCAGACCAATACTCCCACCGCCCTTCCGCTCGAAACGCTCCGCAGCGGCAACAGAAAAGATAAAGCAGCGTGGCCACAGCCGAAAAAGACAACCAAAAGCCAGGGGATCGTACGGCCAAAGGGTCCAGCATCATGACAAAAACAAGCCCGAGCAGCAGGCGACGAAACGCGCCTACGCGTCGCAGCAACACCAGGCTTAACATCCAAACGGCGATCATTATCCATGCGCGTTGCGCCGGTAGTGAAAAGCCAGCGAGAAGACTGTAAAAACCGCTACCCAATAGTGCGGTTATTGCCGACAAACTCACCTGATGCTGCAACAGCACGTTCGCAAACAAACGCAGCAACCGGCTAACCAGGGCAAATATCAGTGCAGCGACAACACCCACATGCATTCCACTGATGACCATCAAGTGAACCGTACCGCTATTTCTCAGCGTCAGCCAATCCTCTCTACTAACTCCACGCCGGTCACCGATCAGAAGCGCTTTCAGCAAGCCCGCCCCGTCCCGGCCTTGTACTAACTGATCAATTTCTGCGGCCAACAGGGCCCGAAGGCGAGACAAACATTGCAGACCAGCACGAACACAGGTTTCCGGCTGCGACAACCGCCGCGCTCCCGGCCGGATATAGCCCGTCGCGTCGATGCCCTGCTGCATCAGATAAGCCTCATAATCAAACCCGCCCGGGTTTCGCCCTCCGTGCGGGCGCTTTAATTTCACCTGCAGCTGCCAGCGCTGCCCGGTGCGATAACGATGAAGGCATTGGTACTCGGTCAAGCGCAAGCGCCTTGGCGCCAACCATTCTGGCGCCAGCGATGGTAGGCGCCCTTCTGCCTCAGAATTTGTGGCGATCTCCAACTGCTGCAGGGCAAAGTCGATACGACACCGATCACCAGATACACGCGGCAAACCGACGACATGCCCTGTCACATTAACAACGCGCCCCTCCAGTGACTCGGGCAGTTGGTGCGCCATGGACCAATAGCCGTAACAGACACCCCAGGCGATCCCCAGCAATAACGGCCAGTTTTTTAACAGCGACCGTTTAAGCAGCACTGCACCAGACAGCACCAATAATAGAACGACCATTTGTGTCACCGAGGGCCAGAAGGCCACGAGTGCCACGCCAAGACAGAAACGGATCATCCATGATCTCCTGTTGGCTTAAGTCCAGCGAACGGGCATAATCGACTAATAACCTTACAATTCTAGCCAGGCTTATGTTGTATGCCACGCCGATTTATAAAACGCTACATGCCCGATGAGTCAAAGATAAAGGCACATCCACATCTGCAATGGCTAGGCAATTCAATTCACAATCCTAATCTCTGGCATTTAAACAGAAGCTCTGTTTCGCTCGCCTTTCTGGTAGGCATATTTTGCGCTTTTCTGCCGATACCGTTTCAGATGCTCGTGGCGGCCGTTCTTGCTATCCTCATTCATAGCAATCTGCCTATCTCTATCGGCCTGGTCTGGATCACTAACCCGCTGACAATGCCGCCAATTTTCTATTCGACTTACAAGGTTGGCGCATTTCTGCTTAACCTACCGGTCCAGGAGACCGACATGGCGCTCTCACTTGAGTGGCTTGAAAGCAGCATAAGTCATATCTGGTGGCCTCTGCTGTTCGGCTCACTGGTCTGCGGCGCCATACTCTCCGCAGCCAGCTATGCGCTGGTGCAGTTACTTTGGGTCTGGCGGGTAAACAGGGATTGGGAAGCTCGCCGACAGCGTCGCCATGCCAAATCACGGCGCAACAAAAAGACTCCCGCCGTATTGCGCCAGGAAAAAGAACCGACCGATCAATAGCGGTCAGGCTGAGCTATTAAAGCGAGAGTTGCCCGGCAGGTTGCGGGCAAGAGAAAGGGAATAAAGCGCGCCATTAACTGAAAAAAGCAGCTCAACAAGGAGCCCGCATCCTGCACGGGTCTATCAGAGTCGCAAAAACACTGCCTGCATGACACGCTGTGAACGCATTATACCTGCAGTACACCTTCATCGAGGTGCAGGACACGATCCATGCGCGAAGCCAGCATCTGGTCGTGGGTGACGACAACAAAAGCGGTTCCCAGCTGCTCGTTCAACTCCAGCATCAGAGCCTGCACATCATCGGCAGTGTGCCGATCCAGGTTGCCGGTAGGCTCATCCATCAACACCGTTCTCGGGTGGGTCACCAATGCTCGCGCGATGGCTACCCGCTGGCGCTCACCACCGCTAAGTTGGGCGGGCTTATGCTGCAGGCGCTTCTCAAGACCTACTCGGCATAACAGTTCGCGTGAGCGCCGTTCGATCTCATCACGACTCACGTCCGGACGGAGCAACAAGGGCATGGCAACATTTTCCAAAGCGGAAAATTCACCTAACAGGTGATGAAACTGATAAACAAATCCTAGCGATTCATTGCGAAGTCGCGCACACTGGTTTTCATTCAAGTCCATCAAGGGCGTACCCATAACACTAACCATACCGGATGTCGGTCGATCCAATCCGCCGATAATGTTCAGCAACGTGCTTTTTCCGGAGCCGGAACTTCCGACTATCGCTATGCGCTCACCGGACGAAACACTTAAATTGATCCCTTGCAGGACGGCAAGTGGTGTTCCGCCCTCCTCGTAGGTCTTACTGACCTGTTCACAAATTATCACAGCCTGTTCACTCATACCGCAGAGCCTCCACCGGCTGGGTTTGCGCCGCTTTATAAGCCGGGTAGATTGTGGCAAGCAGGCTTATCAGCAACGAACTGGCGCAGATTAATCCAACATCGTCCCATTTAAGCTGAGAAGGCAAATAGCTGATGAAATAAACATCGGCATTTAAAATCTGGAAATCGAACAGTAGCTCCACCCAGGCAATCAGGTCGGTAACCGTCAGCGCCAGAATGATACCGAGACCGGTCCCAAGCAGCGTACCGACGACACCGATCACCGCGCCCTGAACCATAAACGTACGCATGATTGTGGCCGAACTTGCCCCCATAGTCCTCAGGATGGCTATGTCGGCGCGCTTATCCGTGACGACCATAACCAAAGTCGAAACGATATTAAATGCCGCTACCGCGACGATGATAAACAGCAGCAGGCCTATCATCTTTTTCTCCATCTGAATCGCCTGAAACAGATTGCCGTGGGAACGCGTCCAATCCGAGGCTCTGATGTTCTCCCCGACTTGTGCGGCGATCTGGCGCACCTGCATAGGAGCATCAAACAGATCGACAAACTGCAGCCGCAGCCCCTCGACACTATCGTCCATGCGTTTAATAACGGCGGCATCGCGGATATGGATATAGGCCATAGACGCATCCAGCTCAGCGCCAACTTTGAACACCCCGACCAGCGTAAAACGCTTTAGTCGGGGAAAAACACCCGCCACCGAAATCGATGCTTCCGGCAATACCAGGGTTACCTTATCGCCAATCGAAGCCCCGAGGGAGCGTGCGAGGATATCGCCCAGAATAATACCGTAGCGCCCCTGATTAAGGTCTTCCAGGCGCCCGCCAACCATATGGTTCTGGATAATCGATACGGTTTTTTCGAGTTCAGGATCAATACCGTTTACCAGCGTGCCCCGCACCTGCCCTCGCCCCGTCAGCATTCCTTGCGCACTGATATAGGGCGCACTGGCCAGCACCTGCGGAAACTGTTTGAGCTGCAGCCTTAAGTCCTGCCAGTGCTGTAATTCGCCGCCATACTGGCTAAGCGTCGCATGCGGCACCATACCTAGAATGCGCTGGCGTAATTCACGGTCAAAGCCATTCATGACTGAAAGCACCAGGATCAGGACCGCGACACCCAGCGTCAAGCCTGCCATGGAAACCATGGAGATAAATGAGATAAAGTGGTTACTCCGCTTGGCGCCGGTGTACCGCAATCCGATAAATAGTGAAATAGGTCTGTACATGGTGGAGAATTAAAACATAAGACGGGATACTGACCTAGAAAAATCACCATCAGTCCGGGCTATATTGCTGATCTAATAAGGATTCACATGACAAACCGGTCACAAAGCAGCGAACGCCGCCACAGCTTTCGCATCGAGGATCGAGCGCAAGTTGAGTACAGGGTTGTGACTGACGAGGGTCAGGCCAAGGCGTTTGACTGTTTTTCTCCTCGCAGTGAATTCACGCTTCAATCCCGCTTACGCCAGATTGACCACGATCTTGATGGTCTTTTTATTCGCCTCTCAGATCAAGACAACTCGCTCAATCAGGTCTTGCGGCAGTTAAGTCGCAAAATCGATCTGGTCGCTCAAGCGATCACTGACAGCACCGGGCAGCAAATCTCTGACGAGCCCATCACCCTGAGCACCGAAGGCCTGTCATTTCAGTGTTCTGAAGCGTTTGCTGGCAACAGTCTTCTGGCGCTACGGTTTCGACTCAGCGCGAGCGGACTGGGGATAACGACGTTCGCCAGAGTCATCTACCAGCACCCACCGGTATCGGGATCGAGGCGGACCGGCTGTATCTTTATCGATCCAGGCACCCAGCAACAGGAACTTATTGGCCAGCACTTACTGAGCCGGGATGCAGAAAACAAACGGCGCAAGCAGTAAGGCGCCGGCAAATATGCGCAGTATTTAACGCAACAGCAAACCGGCCAGCACAGCAGCTCTGCGCGCCCTTCTGAATCTCAGGCAGAAATAGGTTAAACTCAGCATCAGTCTAATAAGTGTCGCGGCCTCGACATTTAGAGATAGAGCCGATGCACACATACTGTTTTATTGACCAATTTTATAATGCGCCGGTTAAACCTCTGTGGCTGCCGACCCATAAGAACGCTGGATCGTTGTCTGACTATTCGGGAATCCAATGAGTAAAAACTTTAATTGCACCCGCTGCGCCCATTTTCGCCGCTCACCAACAGGACCGCGCTGCCGCTTTCGCGGCGGCGTACCGAGTGGTATTTGCAGTGTTTTTAAAAACAGAGACACAGAAGAAAACAACAAACACTCTGAGCAGGCACCGGGCTGCGCGAAAAACTGAGTGGCATGCAGCAGCACGTGAAACACCCGCAGATTCGCTGACGGGTAGCTTATTCCTCGCCCCCACCAGCAACGCTGGCTGATATCATTTCGCCAATCGAATCAGTTTCGATCATGCATGCACCCCATTGCCGCAACCGAGCCGCCAACGCATAATCAGAAATCTCATAAAATGCGACAGGCACCCCTTCAAGATCAGGCTTTACTCCCAACGGCAATCGCTTGTAACTCATCAATAACAACTCGGCACCGAGCGCCTCGACGGTGCGGCTCATACGCTGCCCCCAGTGCCGAATAACGGGGGCTACGCGAGGGTAGCCCCGCTTGCGTGCGGCCTGCAAAACAAATATCGAAAAACTAATGATGACGACTTGTCCGCTAAGGCCGGTCAGCAGCGGCAACACCCTGTCCAGTACGCCGGTAACACCGAACGCTTTAATGGCCGAGCGCTTTATTTCAAGATATAGCGTTACATCGGGGTACCGGCGAATGAAACTGAGTAGATCAGTCAGCTCCAACAAGCGGTTACCCTGAAAGCGAGTCCCAAAGCGACCCGGCTCAAAAGCACTTAAGCCACGCAGTTCTGCCAGGGTTGTTTCATGTACTAGCCCAGGCACACCACAGAGGCGCAGTAAGCTGGCATCATGAAAAACCACCGGGCAACCGTCGCGACTCAGCTGAATATCGCACTCCAGGTTCAGGGCCCCCGCCTCAACCGCCTTGGCAAACCCCAACAGGGTATTTTCGGGGTAATGCGCCGGGTAGCCTCGGTGGGCTATCCAGTGACATGCCTCCATCAGTCCCTCCAATACGAAACAACCTTACGCGCACTTATTCCTGATCAACGACATACAACGGAGGCTTTTTCTTACTGTCACCGTTCAGAATCGGCCCCACACCCTGTTTTACCAGATAGTCTTCAAAAGCATCCAACGCCAAGGGGCGGCTGTAATAATAGCCCTGATAGATATCACAACCATTATCCGCGAGGAAAGCCTGCTCCTCTTCAGTTTCAACACCCTCAGCCACAACAGCAAGATCGAGGTTTTTGGCCATAGCGATGATAGTCGTACAAATAGCAGCGTCCTGGGTGTCACGGTGGACATCCTGAACGAAGGAGCGATCGATCTTGAGGATATCCAAGGGCAGCCGTTTCAGGTAAGCCAGCGACGAATAACCGGTACCGAAATCGTCGATAGAAAAGCGTACACCCAGATCACGTATCCGCTCCATCTTTTCTATCGTGTACTCAACGTCCTGAATCAGCATCCCCTCCGTGACCTCCAGATCAAGATGCCTTGGATCGATACCGGTCTCATCGAGAACACGTTCTACGATCGCTACAAAGTCAGGCTGACGAAACTGCTTCGGACTGACGTTTACCGCCAGGTGATCCAGACGCACACCAGCGACCTCCCAGCGGCGAATTTGCTCACAAGCGGTCCTCAGTACCCATTCCCCGATCTCAAGAATCAAACCGGTATCTTCAGCAACCGGTATAAACAATACCGGAGAAACCACCCCATGCTCGGGATGCCCCCAGCGTATCAAAACTTCGGCGCCAATTACTGAGCCGTCTGCAAGCACCTGTGGCTGATAGTGTAATTCGAGCTCATTGCGGTTGAGTGCGTGACGCAGATCCTTTTCAAGGGTCAAGCGATGACTGGCCGCATCCTGCATACTGGGTTTATAGAAACGGGCTGTATTGCGCCCCTCTTTTTTAGCCTGGTACATCGCAGTATCTGCATGTTTGAGCAGGTCATCTACCCCCTCTCCCGCGGTGGGAAACAGCACAATACCGATACTGGGAGTCAGGTGGAACTCATGCTCGCCCAAGAAGTAGAACTGCGATAGCTCCCACCGAACCTTATCCGCTACAGCATAGGCATGGTTGGCCGCTTCATCTTCACCGCCATCCAGTGCAGGCAAGATTATGACGAACTCATCTCCCCCCAGACGCGCTACGGTGTCCTGCGCTCGCAACAGGTTCTTCAGTCGGTCCGCTACCTGTTTCAAAAGCAGATCACCGACACTATGGCCCAGCGCGTCATTCAGTCGTTTAAACTGGTCTAAGTCGATAAAGAGCACAGCGCCATGCAGTTCACGTCGAATGGCAACAGCGACCTCCTGTTTAAGCCGTTCAATCAACATGCGCCGATTAGGCAGCCCGGTCAGGTCATCGTGAAAGGCCTGAAACTCAAAGCGATCTTCAGCTTGCCGGCGGCTGATCGCCATACCCAGCACATCGGTTATACGCTTAACAAAAGCGATGTCACCCGGTTCAAGCTCCTCCTCGCTGCAGCAGACAACAGCCCCTAATAACTCCTTATCGCGAATAGGCGCAACGAACACTTGCTGCTCAGCACAGAGTTCTGGGCAATCCGTGATCTGCCAACCAGCATCGCCAGATAGCGACGCCAATCCGTCACTTTCCGGCATATAACGCCGTACGGCCTTCCTGACACAGTCATCAGCAGATAACGTATCTAGATTATGATGCGCAACAATCCGCAGAGACTCCGAAACACCTGACTTTGTGTAGGAATAGAACGCCACCCGCTGAATACGCTGAGTCCAGACTTCGGTTCTGGCAAGGATATCGACACTTTGCTGTATAAACTGCTCAACCGAGGTGCCGCGGTGCGACAGCCGCAATAAGCTGGAAACCACCCCCTCTTCCGCAATACCGCGCGCAATCAATGCCTGCTGCTGTTTCTGATCGGTCAGATCCAGAAAAGCCCCCACATAATGCGTGACGTGACCCGATTGCGACTTTACGGCATTAATCGACAGCCACTGCGCATATAACTCCCCACCTTTGCGACGGTTCCAGATCTCTCCTTGCCAATACCCTTGGCGTTCGATATTGGCCCATAACGTATCGTAAAATACTTGGGTCTCGGTACCGGAACTTAATAAGCCCGGAGTCTTGCCAATAGCTTCTTCCTCGCTATAGCCGGTGATATCGACAAAGGCCTTGTTTACGCGCAGAATTTCGGTGCGGTTATTACAGATCATGATCGCTTCATGGGTCTGAAACGCCGTAGCGGCCAGTCGCAGTTCATCATCAGTTTGCTGACGCTGCAGCTCGGCACTGGCTCGCAGGGAAAACAACTTCAATAACGACAGCTTTTGCTCCATCGCCTGCGGCGTAACACTCAGAATCCCGATCAAACCCAGCGGACGATCAACGTCATCTTTCAGCACAACCCCTGCATAACAGGCCGCGTTCATGTCATTCAGTAAGGTATCTTCAGGAAACAAACGCTGCACATCGGCGTCGTAATAGCACTGCTCAAGCACCAGCGCCTGTGCGCACGGCGTCCCTTTCAGGGCGTAACAAAAATCATCAGCTAATGCGCCGTCAGAGCAGGCTGCCAGGACCTCTATATGCTGAGCATCTTTGCTGATCAATCCAACAAACGCATGCTCCATATTGAGCTCTTCGCAAATCCGCACCACCAACCGATCAAAAAACTTTTCACCCGCAGTGACCGATACAGTTTCGGCCACCCGCTGCAACTGAGCTTTGCTTTTTTTCAGGGCGACTACGGCGCTTTCCCGAGCATCCACAGCATTGGCATTTTCAATAGCTACAGCCGCAAAGGCGGCCAGCCCTTGCAACATCTCGACATCCTGACAATCAAACACATGCCCCTTGCCGCTGTTATATAGCTCGAAACAGCCTAAGAGCTGACCGGTTCGATCGAGTATAGGCACGGATATCAAGTTATTGACATCGAGCCCTTGCGTTAATTCGGGTGCCACCTGCGCTCCAACGTCGACACCTTCGAGCCGGCGGGCTACCGGGGCCTGTAACAGACGACCGATACTGTACTCTCCCGGCGAAAAGTAATGATCAACCGTTTCAATCAATTCGCCGTAACATAAATCCTGTACGCGCAACAAACCGGCTTCACTACGGCCGATCACGCCTCTTTCGGCATCAACCAGCTCCATGGCATGACTGATAAGCGTGTGTAACACGGCATCGATCTGCAATGTGGAACTGGCATCCTGAGCCGCCACCGAAAGGCGTTGCAACTGTGATTGCCGACGCTGGACCAATTGATCGCGTTGCCGTAATGACAGCGACATTTTGTTGAATGAGCGCGTGAGATCGGCCAGTTCATCCTGGCCGCTTTCGGTCAGATGCAGATCAGTCTGACCCGATGAAACGCGAGCAGCAGCCTCGGTTAAACGCAATACAGGGCGGCTCATCTTCCGCGCCAACCAAACAGCTGCGAGCAGGGCAGCCAAGATGGACAGACCGGCAATCATCAGCAGTTTGAATCGGAGCTGCTCGGCAGGCGCAATCATCAGCGCCTTGGGAATAAGCAATCCAAGGGAGTAGCCCGTGGTGTTAACGGGAGCAAATGTCAGTAAAAAGCGCTGCTCCAACAGAGGGTCCACATACATCTCCGCACCGGACGCTCCCGCCATCATCTGCTGGCCAATAGTCGCTAAATCAGGCGATGGTTCTTCTGTAATATTGAAGGTTTCAGTGTACTGTTCACCCAAAACATTGCGTAACGGCGCTCCGTTGCCATCGGACACGACTTGTACCATCCTGTCAGGGTCGTCATGATATACATAAGTGCCGTCCCCGGTAATCAGGAACAGCTGAATCCCTTCGCCATAAGCAACACTCATAGATTGCGTCACATCGATCAGCTTTCTCTGAATGACCGGCCACTCCAGCGCCCCCCCAAAAGCCCCCTGCAACTGACCGTTACTATCAAGAATACTGGTCGCGATGGTGATTTGCTGTTGACCTGTGGTATACGAAATGGTCGGTTCATTGATAAACGTGCGCGGTTCTGAAAGCAGGTTGTCACCGACGGTGTTTTGCCAGTAAGGCCGATCAAGCATTGTTTTTAAAGTGGCGTTAGGGTCATCATCATTAAAACTAGCCAACCCGCCTGCACTGGCGTTCCCGGCTGCAGATGTGGCGTAAAAATGCCCGCTGGGTAATCCGATAAAATACTTGCTGAAACCATCTGGCCTGACCTTCACCCGGTTTTGCAAATATGGCCGCAGCTTCTGCCAATCGCGTGACACAACCAAAGGCATCCTGGCGAAATCTTCCAGTTCGTCGATCCGAGCCTGAAAATATTCAGACAAGCTTTTGGCGCTCTGTTCTACCGTAACCTTTGCATTGCCGCGGGTCACTTCGTATAGATTAGCTACGCTGTAACGATGGAATAGGAAAAGCGCCAGCAATAGTGGCACAACGGCCACTACAATGGTGATCGCTGCTATTTTACCCTGAAGTTTCAAAAGCCAGCCCTGAGATGAAGATGAATGAAAGAGACTAATCCCTGTCTTTAACCCGCACGTTCAACGGATAATAACGCAGCACAATACCTTACCGACGATAAGGGACTTACATTCACCACCAACCCTGACTTAAGTCAACAAGATGCCAGTAAACAGCCACACGAAAGCACTTATTCCCGCAACAAGGCCCAGGTAAATTGCATTTTTCAGGTTCGTTTATTTACAGCAGATTTTTGCCTTTCCCATACGCACAGTGCCGCCTTACGCAACTGCTTGTCGATAACACGCTTTCCAGTCACCCCCGCTACACGCATCAGATCCTCGCTGCTACGCCCCTGAAGCACCCCCATAATAAGCAGCATCAACGACAGCGGCTCGAGATCATCAACGTCACCGGTTACCAACCGCTGCATGAGCCAACGTCCCAGCGCCGGACGACAATAGTCCAGCCCACGATTGCCCAGAACGTAACTCTCGACATCGCGAGTATCCTGACGGGATTGCTGAGCAGCGCCGTGAACAGTTGCAGCCGCAAGAACGGGCTGTCGACGGCATAACTGCTGGACAAGCTCGCAGTCCAGTTCCCGCAGCATACCCAACAACCACTGCGGTAACTGATCCGAAAAACGCTGCTGCATTGCACAAACCAATGACCGTCCACGGTCGGATAGCCCGCGCGCCACAAAGACCGAGTGGTGGCCGCTGGCGGCATCCCGAGAGGATCCTAGCTGAACAGGCTCATAGCCGTTGGCAGACCAGAATCGGACCAATTCGGCAGTTGCCCCAAAGCTGGAGCCAATAACATCAAAACCACGCTCGGTCGCACTCTTGATAAGCTCAGCAAGCAGTCCCCGCCCCAGCCCGTTTCGTTCTATTGCCGGATGAACAGCGATGCGTACGATGCGCAGATAGCGACTCTCAGGAGCCTCGCGCCAACCGCCGTGCGCAGCTAATGATTGCGCCATCAGGTGCCCTTTAACCCGGCGTTTTCCTAACCAGATATCATAGGCCAGGCACTGATCGAACCCTCCTTCTGAGACCGCCAACACGACGCCCAGCACCGAGCCCGACGATGTGGCAACCCAAATTTCAAAATCCGGGTGGTTGAGCATGGTTTTCAGGTCCGTCGGCGTCGTCTGGTAGTGCGCCTGCACCAGCAGGCTGAATGCCTGCCGTAACAGATCAGGCTGCGCCAGCAACGAGGCAGAAGGCATTCTGATGATCTTAAAGCCCGACGCAAATGCAGCCTGAACCCGGTCTGCAGCAGCGGGCTCAGCATCAAGCAGCAGTGCGTTAAATACCCAGCTTTCCAGCGGGCAGTTATCAGACCAACGAACAGCCTGATGCAGATGCAACCCCCGCCAATGCGGCGTCTTGGCATCGAGATGAGTACGAAAGCGCAGGGCAAAGCCACGCCCGGCACCTTCATAACCGTGGAGCGTCGAAGAAAAAACAATTCGGGCATAACGGGCAAGCAGTAATTCCAGCATCGGTCCGGGAATTGCTGCGGCCTCATCCACCAGCAACAGATCACAATGGTAAGCCTGGCGGATCAGCTCATCGGGGGCGACAAAGCGGATTTCGCCACCGGGTATCGTTAAGCATCCCGCCTGTCCCTTTGCTTGCGGGAGTAATTTGCGTGCATGGATGAACAACGATAACACGGCACTAACCCGCGGTGCGGTGACTAAAATACGCCGTGGTCGCTCGTTGAGTAATCGCGCCGCTGCGATACCCAAGGCAGAGGTTTTACCCCGACCCCGATCGGCGGTCATGACCAACGGCCGGTGCCGGTGCCCCCCCGCCACCCTCTGGATCAAACCAACCGCATCGGCCTGATCCTGAGTGATGCACTCTGTAGAGTCATTTTGCTGGACAGCCGCACCAAGCGCCCCTGCGGGCGCTATAGGGCTATCGTTATGGTCAGCATGAGCAACATTTTCCCGAATGACGTTCGCGTCCAGTCCCGGAAGTGGTTGCCCTTCGTGGATCTGCAGCACCTCTTTATCCTGGTTAATGCAACGGTATATCCAGTTCTCAAACACACCCGCCCGATCACCCCAGGTTGCAGGCATACCGTACATAACGAGCAAACCACCGCCACAAAGGGTACCGCTGATGATACCCAACGTATCCGGCTCTAAGCCTTTGCTGAGATCGATTGCCAGCAGATCACACTCCCCACCCAGCAGCATGCGAGGCTTATCAGCACACAACTGTTGAAATCCGCTCACATCTTCATCACTCAACAACCAGCAACGCTCGGCAGCAAACCGGTTAGCCAGCTGTGCCAGCACCGTTGACAGCCAGTCTTTGCTGCCGTGCATAACCAGCAGGCGTCGGTTATTCTGGCGAGCGACCTGAGTCTTTAAAGATAGAATCCATTCGGATAAGGGGTTTCGGGTCGAGTCGTTACAGCTGTCATTCATTCGATAACGTTCACTTATCCGGGAGCTCAGGGCTTGATGATGTAGTTCATTTCCACACGCGCACTCACTTCGATGTCGCCTCCCTCAATAGGGGGTATCGAGCCGGGCGCGGACATCGCAGACATTTCCAAACCTCGGGCCTGCTTCAGCATCGGGACGGGACCAGCACCATCGACACGCAATGTAGCTATTGAAACCAAGGTAACATTGGCCGCGCTGGCCGCGGCCTGTGCGGAGGCCATCGCTCGCTGGGTTGCAAGCTCGATCGCCTTGTTATAAGCATCTTCAGGTTCAGATAACATGAATCTCAAGGCACTTAACTGATTGGCGCCAGCCTGCATCGCCTCATGAATCCAAGGCCCTACTCTTTCCAGACGGGTAGTACTGACGCGAAAGCTATGCCGGGCCCTGTAACTGACGATTTGCGGGGTCCATTCGGGGGACACCTGGCGTGGTCTCTGCTCCCAGACGGGGTCCACCGAAAGGCGCGTCGTCTGCAGCTCCTGGTCCTGCACGCCTTCGTGCAACAACCGTGAACGCACACGCGCCATCAAGTCGCTGTTATCCGCTAATGCCTGCCGGGCAGTTTTCGCGACGACATCCACACCAATCTCAAACTCAACTTTATCAGCACTCTGTTGAATACTGGCCAGGCCCCGGACCGAGAGTTCCCCTAAGGGTATTTCCGCTGCCACAGCGCCACTGCACAACAACACGCCTGCCGCTAGCCATAAAACCAAACGTCTTTTCATGATCCTCTCCGGATTTTGGGGGCTTGCGCGCAAGTGTAGATCATTGCGCAACATCGTTCATCAAGGCTGTTGATATGCGGGGGTTGCGGGGGTTGCGGG
>JBFGYY010000026.1:0-14665 GCA_041587095.1 Motiliproteus sp.
ATCGATGTTGACCATGAGCGCATTGCGATCAATGAGGCCAACAAGCTGGGTATCCCGGTTATCGGTATTGTCGATACTAACAGCAACCCTGATGGTGTTGATTTTGTTATCCCCGGTAACGATGACGCACTGCGCGCTATTCAGATCTACGTGAAGGCAGCTGCCGACGCGTGCATCGAAGGCGCCAGCGAAGGTCAGGGCGAGTTCGTTGAAGTGGAAGGTGCCGCAGCCGCTGAATAAGCCGTTGCGCCTGACCTTTCGTCAGGCTTCAGCAAGGGGGAGCATGGCTCCCCTTTTTTAAATTTAAAATCTTAATGCGTTTTGAGGGCAACAAAGATGGCAGCCAAGATTTCTGCGCTTCAGGTTAAGGAGCTGCGCGATCGCACCGGCCTGGGCATGATGGAGTGCAAAAAAGCACTGACCGAAACCGATGGTGACATCGAGCTGGCAATTGAAAACCTGCGTAAATCCAGCGGTATGAAAGCGGCCAAAAAAGCCGGTCGTACGGCTGCGGACGGGGTTGTTGCGGTTAAAGTGGCTGACGATGGCAGCTACGGTGTGATGGTTGAAGTTAACTCTGAGACTGACTTTGCCGCACGCGATGAAGGCTTCCTGGCATTTGTGAACAAAGTTCTGGATGTGGCGTTTGCCGCCAAGCAGGACGACGTTGCTGCGTTGATGAGCGGCGAGCTGGATGCTGCGCGCGAAGCGCTGGTTCAGAAAATCGGCGAGAACATCGGCGTGCGTCGTGTTTGTGTTGTTGAAGGCGCGATGGTCGGTGCCTATCAGCACAGCACCAACAAAATTGCCGTTCTGACTGCCTTGACCGGCGGTAATGCTGAGCTGGCAAAAGATGTATCCATGCATGCGGCGGCGGCTAACCCGCGTGTTGCCAAGCCTGAAGATATGCCTGAAGAAGTGCTGATCAAAGAGAAAGAGATCATCCTGGCACAGCCTGATATGGCAGGTAAGAAGCCTGAAATCGCCGAGAAAATGATCGGTGGCCGTATCAAGAAGTTCCTGGCGGAAAACTCTCTGGTTGAGCAGGCTTTCGTTAAGAACCCTGAGACCACCGTGGGTCAGCTGGTTAAAGCTGGCGGCGCTGAAGTTATCGGCTTCGTGCGTTTTGAAGTGGGTGAAGGCATTGAAGTCGAGAAAGTCGACTTTGCTGCAGAAGTTGCCGCGCAGCTGGCTAACTGATGCACCAGGCACGGGTCTTTGCGCCCGTGCCTGTCATTCTTGCAGATGATACACTGCCATTCTGATTTTTCAGGAGTTACGTCGTGAGCGATAAGAGTAAAGCCCGTTACAAGCGAATTCTTTTGAAACTCAGCGGTGAAGCGCTGATGGGGTCCGAGTCATTTGGTATTGACCCTAAGGTGCTGGATCGTATGGCGCTGGAGATCGGTCAGCTGGTCGGGATCGGTGTTCAGGTCGGTCTTGTGGTCGGCGGTGGCAACTTGTTCCGTGGTGCTGCGTTGAGTCAGGCCGGAATGGACCGGGTAACCGGCGACCATATGGGTATGCTGGCAACGGTTATGAATGCACTGGCGCTGCGCGATGCGCTGGAACGCTCCAATATTACCACCCGCGTTATGTCTGCCATCTCGATGGTGGGTGTCGTGGATAACTACGATCGTCGCAATGCCATGCGTTACCTGAGCCAGGGCGATGTCGTTATTTTTTCTGCCGGTACCGGCAATCCTTTCTTCACCACCGATTCAGCAGCCTGTCTGCGCGGTATTGAAGTTGAAGTTGATGTCGTACTCAAGGCAACCAAAGTGGACGGTGTTTACACCGCCGATCCGATGAAAGATTCCTCGGCTACCCGTTATGACCGTCTGAGTTATGACGAGGCGCTGGAACGCCAGTTGGGCGTGATGGATCTGACGGCCATGTGTTTAGCCCGCGATCATGACATGCCGATCCGGGTGTTTAATATGAATAAGCCCGGCGCGCTGGTGAATGTAGTGCGTGGCGGCGAAGAAGGCACGCTGATAGACAGTGCGAAGCGAGTGGGAGACGACGCGTGATTGAAGAAATTAAGCAAGATGCAGCCGAGCGTATGGGGAAAAGTGTACTGTCCCTGGTTGATAACTTTAAGAAAATCCGTACCGGCCGGGCGCACCCCAGCATCCTGGATTCGGTGAAAGTACCTTATTACGGTTCCGATGTGCCTTTGGGGCAGGTCGCAAACATTACCGTTGAGGATGCGCGCACGCTGTCGATCAACCCTTGGGAAAAGGATATGGTTCCGGCGATTGAGAAGGCGATCATGAAGTCTGATCTGGGCTTGAACCCCTCGACGGCCGGTGTTGTGATTCGGGTTCCGCTACCCGCGCTGACCGAAGACACGCGCCGTGGCTTTACCAAAGCCGCCCGCGCAGAAGCAGAAGCGGCGCGTGTAGCTATTCGCAATATCCGTCGCGATGCCAACGGCGATATTAAAGAACTGCTGAAGGAAAAAGAGATCACCGAAGACGATGATCGTCGTGCTCAGGACGCGATTCAAAAACTGACTGATAGCCATATCAGTGAGGTAGAAACGTTGTTGCAGAGCAAAGAAAAAGATTTGATGGAAATTTAATGCAGACCGGACCTGTCGAGCTGAGATCATGGCTGAATTAAAGACCTACGCGTGCCTGCCCCGTCATGTTGCCATCATTATGGATGGCAACAACCGCTGGGCGAAGTCGCGGCGACTACCGAGTCTCGCAGGCCACAAGGCTGGCGTAGATTCGGTGCGAGCGGTTGTCGATGGCTGCGCCCGTTACGGCGTTGAAGCGCTGACCCTGTTCGCCTTCAGCAGCGAGAACTGGCGCCGTCCCGAAAAGGAAGTCAGCGGCTTGATGGAGCTGTTTATGATCGCCCTGCAAAGGGAAGTCAAAAAGCTGCACCAGAGCAATATACGGCTGCGTGTGATCGGCGAACGCAGCCGGTTAAGCCTGGCACTGCAAAAAAAGGCGGCGGAGGCGGAAGCCCTGACCGCCGATAACACCGGCCTGACGCTGTCCATCGCGGTTAATTATGGTGGTCAGTGGGATATCGCGCATGCGGCGCGCATCCTGGCAGAGAAAGTTGAGCGGGGCGAGCTGAAGGCGAATCAGATCGATGAAGCGATGCTGGGAGAGCAGATCTGTATGGCAGACCTGCCTGCACCAGACCTGTGTATACGTACCGCCGGTGAGCAGCGTATCAGTAACTTTTTGCTTTGGCAGTGTGCCTATGCCGAACTTTATTTTACACCGGTTTACTGGCCCGATTTCGACCGGGAAGAACTGGAAAAGGCCTTCGATGATTACAGCTGTCGCCAGCGTCGATTCGGCCGTACCAGCGAGCAAGTCGAAGCGGAGCAGCAGAATGCTTAAACAGCGAATTATTACCGCGTTGGTGCTGGCACCACTGGTGCTTGCGGGCGTTTTTATGCTGCCGCTGCATGCTTTTCAGTGGTTTGCCGCCGGCGTGATCGCATTGGGTGCATGGGAGTGGGCAAACCTGTCCGGTTTGCAGAGCCAGGCCCAGCGCGTGGGTTACAGTGTGTTTATTTTGCTTTTGCTCCCCCTGTCGCAACTGGCAACGGTCGCTGATCTGGCGCTGCTGCTGTTAATTGCTCCCCTGTTTTGGTTGCTTGCCCTGGTTTGGGCGAGGCGTTATCCGCAAAGCGCCAGCCAGTGGGGTGGTGTTCGCTTCCGCGCTGTGATGGGTGTGCTGGTGCTGGTGCCGACATGGCAGGGCCTGGTGACTCTGAAACAGATGCCAGCCAACGACGAGTTGATTCTGTTGCTGGTGTTGATCGTCTGGGGCGCAGATATCGGCGCCTATTTCTGTGGCCGTGCCTGGGGCAAAGCGAAGCTGGCACCCGCTGTCAGCCCCGGTAAAACCATGGCGGGTTTCTACGGCGGTCTGGCCAGCAGCATGATCATCGTAGTGGGGCTGGGCATCTACTGGCAGCTCGAACTGGCTGCGTTTGTCGCGCTGCTGCTGGTATCGCTGGTGACAGCGCTCGCCTCTGTGCTGGGTGATCTTATTGAAAGCATGGTAAAGCGCCATCGTGGCATTAAAGACAGCAGCCAATTGCTGCCGGGCCATGGCGGCATTATGGATCGGATAGACAGCCTGACAGCGGCAGCCCCGGTGTTTGCGCTGGGAACCTCTTTGCTGGGTTTAGGGTCTCTAGTTTGATTTTGGATCGCTGAGGCTCGTTATGGATTTCTTGCAGACAGTTCTGGCTGCCATCGTTACCCTGGGTATTCTGGTTACCATTCATGAGTACGGGCACTTTTGGGTTGCCCGGCGCTGCGGTGTGCAGGTGTTACGTTTCTCGGTGGGTTTTGGCAAGGCGCTGTATCGCTGGCATGATCGCCAGGGTACCGAGTACGTCATCGCCAGCATCCCCCTCGGCGGTTACGTCAAAATGCTCGACGAGCGCGAGGGTGACGTCCCCGAAGCGATGCTGCACCGTAGTTTTAATCGCAAACCTGTCAGTCAGCGCATCGCCATCGTGGCCGCCGGGCCGGTGGTGAATCTGCTTTTCGCCGTGGTTGCCTACTGGTGTATGTATGTTTCGGGCATCAGCACGGTAGTGCCGGTGGTTGGCGGCGTGGTGGCCGAGTCTGCGGCCGAGCTGGCCGGGCTTGGCCGCGGCGAAGAGATTTTAAGTATCGACGGGCGCGAAACACCCGCCTGGGATGAGGTCAACCTCAAGTTAGCAGGGCGCATCGGTGATAGCGGCGAGATCGTCATGGTGACCCAGACGATCGATTCCGCGCATCGTCAGCAGTACCGCATTCCCATCCAGAACTGGCAAACCGATGAAGAGCGCGGTCCAATTTTTTCGCTGGGCCTGATTCCTTTTCGCCCGGCTCTGGAACCGGTGATCGGTCGCCTGGTCGAAGAGGGGCGTGCCGTTAAGGCGGGGTTGATGGCCGGCGATCATATTATCCGGGTTGATGGTGAGCCGGTGCCGGACTGGGCGAGCCTTGTTACGACGATTCAACGCAGTCCCGAGCAGCCGCTGCTCCTGACGGTGAGCCGAGATGGCTTAGAGCGGCAGGTGCAGGTAACACCTGCCTCCCGCCTCAGTGACACCGGTGTGTCTCAGGGTTATATCGGCGCAGGTGTGCAGATACCCGCCTGGCCGGAATCGATGCTTCGCGAGATCCGTTATGACCCGCTGTCGGCGATCGGTGCGGCCGTGCAGAAAACGTATCAGATGATCACGTTGACGCTGGAATCTATCGTCAAGATGGTCCAGGGGGCGATCTCGGTAAAAAACTTGAGCGGCCCAATCACCATTGCTAAAGTGGCGGGGGCTTCGGCGGAGTCAGGGCTGGAGAGCTTTTTAAACTTTCTGGCTTACCTGAGCATCAGTCTCGGTGTCCTGAACCTGCTGCCTATTCCGATGCTGGACGGTGGTCATCTGCTTTATTATTTTGTCGAAGCTGTCAGGGGACGCCCGGTTTCTGAGCAGGTACAGGTGTTCGGATTAAAACTCGGGATGGCGCTGTTGATGTCTTTGATGTTTCTCGCTCTCTATAACGACTTGGCCCGCCTTTAATTGCGGCGTTAATACTAAACATGCCGACGGCTGAAACTGCGTCGCAGGGCTCACTGATACAGGGTAACAAACGCTGCATGAAACGTAATTTGGTTGTACTCGTGTTGGCCCTGTTCCTGTCCGTACAGGCGTACGCTGAGACTTTTTCCGTTTCCGATATTCGGGTGGATGGTTTGCAACGTGTCGAGCTCGGCACTGTCTTACGCGCCTTCCCTGTCAAGGTTGGTGAGCGTGTCGATCAGTACCGGCTGGCTTCAGCATCCCGGGAGCTGTTTGCCACCGGACTGTTCAATGATATTCGTTTGTTGCGCGATGGCGCGCTGTTGATTGTCGATGTGGAGGAGCGCCCGGCGCTGAGCCGTATCGAGATTAAAGGCAATAAGGTGATTGAAACGCCGGCGCTGCAGGATGGTCTCAAAAGCCTCGGCCTCACCGAAGGGGAGGTGTTTCAGCGTGCGACACTGGAACGGATCCGCCTGGAGCTGTTGCGCCTCTACGCCGCGCAGGGCCGCTACGGCGCGCAGGTCGAGGCGAAAATCGAGTCGCTGGCCGAAAACCGGGTTGGTCTGACGATCGATATCAAGGAGGGGGATACCGCCACGATCCGTCATATCAATGTGGTGGGTAACCGCGCGTTCGCGGACGACGATTTAACGCAACTGTTTGAGCTGCAACTGACGGGCTTCTGGGACTGGTTCAGCGATGCGGACCGTTATTCCCGCGAAAAGCTGTCCGGTGACCTGGAACGCTTGCGTTCGTATTACCTGGATCGGGGTTATATTAATTTCCGGGTAGAATCCACGCAGGTGTCTATTTCACCCGATCGTCGCGACGTTTATATCACCATTAACGTGGCCGAAGGCGATCGTTATCGCTTCGGCAGCTTTGAGTTGGTGGGGGATCTGATTCTGCCCGCCGAGCGCCTGCGGTCGCAGGTGACCGTAGAACCGGGTGCCTTCTTTTCGCGGCGTGAAATGGTACGCAGTGCGGATCAGATTACCCGGGAGCTGGGAGGAGAGGGCTACCTGCGCGCTAACGTCAACCCTGCCCCCCAGGTTGACGAAGAAACCAAAACCGTCGATATCCGCTTCTTTGTAAACCCCGAACGGCGCGTTTACGTACGCCGCATCAACTTCAAAGGCAACACCCGGACCGCTGACAAGGTACTCAGGCGTGAGATGCGCCAGATGGAAGCCGGTTGGGCATCGACCGAAAAGATTGAAACGTCCAAGAGCCGTTTGGAGCGTCTGGGCTTCTTTAGTGCGGTGAATGTTGAAACACGCCCGGTGGCTGATGCCGAGGACCAGATCGATCTCGAATACAGTGTTCAGGAGCAACTGTCAGGCAACCTGTCGGCCAGTATCGGTTTTTCTCAGAATAGCGGTATGATCCTCGCCGCCAGTGTCTCGCAGAATAACTTCCTTGGCACTGGTAACTTTGTGTCCTTCTCAATCAATAACAGTTCCACTAATACCGAATACGCTTTCAGCTATACCAACCCTTATTACACCATCGATGGCGTTAGCCGGGGATTCCGCTTGTTCTTCCGCGAGCAGGATTTTGATGAGGATGATGTCAGCAGCTTCTCCATCGATACTTACGGTGGTGCGGTGAACTTCGGATATCCGATCGATGAGTACCAGCGTTTGCGCTTTGAGTTGGGTCTGGAAAACCAGGCACTAACGGTCGGGGATACGGTCCCGACTGAGATCTTTGACTTCATCGCAACCGAAGGCGATGAGTACAACCTGGGGCTGCTGGAATTTTCCTGGACCGATAATCATCTGAATAAGGGGTTGCTGGCTACGGCCGGTTATTCTCAGTCCTTATCCCTGGAGGTCGCCCTGCCGGGGAGTGACCTGAGTTACTATAAGCTGCGTTATCGCGGTCAGCGCTATTTCCCCCTTACCGATAACTGGTTGCTGAGCCTGAAATCCAACCTGGGTTACGGGGACAGTTTTGGTGATACCAGCGAACTGCCTTTCTTCAAGAACTTCTATGCGGGTGGCTTCAGTTCGGTTCGGGGCTTTAAGAACAATAGTCTGGGGCCTCGTTCCTTTACCACCGGAGCCAGCGGCAGCACGGTGCCGGATTCCGACCCGGATCCCCTGGGCGGTAATATCTTGCTGACAGGCAGTGTCGAACTGATTTTCCCGCTCCCGTTTGTCGAGGACGGCAGTAAGCTGCGCTCGATGTTTTTCTTTGATGCCGGCAGCGTGTTTGAGAGTAGCTGTCTGGCCTCCAATACGACCTGTGTGGAGAATGTTGATCCGTCACGGGTCAGCGCATCGGTGGGTGTCGGTTTGAGCTGGTATACCTTTATCGGTCCCTTATCCTTCTCGCTCGCTAAACCGGTACGTGAGCAAGCGAGTGATGAAACCGAGATGTTCCAGTTTGCCCTGGGGCGCTCATTCTGACCCGGTGGATTGCGCCCGGCGTTAGTGCCGGTATCAAAGAATGCCAGGTTGTATGTAATGCAGAGATAGCCAGCTTCGGGTGGCTCTAACCATGGAATAAAGAGGTTTATCATGCCTAAACTGATCAAAATTATCGCTCTGTTCGCTGCGTTGTCTCCCGCTCTGACCTGGGCCGAAGGCGCTATCGCCGTTCTGGATGTTGAAGGTGTCTTGCGCAATTCCAAGCAGGCCGAAGCGTTTCGTGAGCAGATCCGTAAGGACTTTGCCCCCCAGGAACAGCAGCTTCGTGCGCTATCCGCCGAGGGTAATGCGCTTAAAAGCCGGCTCGAAAAAGAAGGTGACCTGATGGGTAATGACGCCCGCCAGCAGTTGATGCAGCAGGTACAGGCCAAATTTGTCGAGTTCCAGCAGTACGGCGCCCAGGTTAAGCAGCAAACACAGGAGCGTGAGCGGGCTTTCTTTGAGCAGATGAAACCGCAACTGGAGAGCATTATTCAGGGCCTGGTTGATTCCCGTGATCTGCAGTTGGTGATCAACAAGAAAGCCGCCGTCTTCAGTGATCCCGAACTGGATCTGTCCCCGATCGTGTTGCAGCAACTGAACAAGTAATCTGCCATGGTTTTTTCGACAACTCTGGGAGAGATCGCGCAGCGAGTCGGCGCACGCCTGATAGGAGACCCCGAGAAAGTGGTTTCCGGCTTGCATACGCTGAGCCTGGCCGGACCCGCACAGGTGAGTTTTCTGGCCAACCCGCGTTATCGGACGGCACTGGCTGCAACGAAGGCCGCTGCCGTACTGGTTACTCCCGATATGGCGGCACAATGCCCGGTTGATTGTCTGGAAGTGCGCGATCCTTATCTGGCCTATGCCAAATTATCGCTGCTGTTCGATAAACGCGACAAGCCGGCCGCCGGTATTCATTCATCGGCTTGCATCGACCCTTCGGCAACCGTTGCTGCCAGTGCCAGTATTGGCCCTTATGCAGTGATAGAGGCCGGCGCGGATATCGGCGCCGGTGTAGAGGTCGGTCCCCATTGCGTGGTGGGTGCCGGATGCCGTATCGGAGCTCAATCACGCCTTGCCGCGCATGTGACGCTGTATCACGGGGTGCATGTTGGTCAGCGGGTATTGATACACAGTGGCGCGGTTATTGGTGCTGACGGCTTTGGTTTTGCCAATGAATCCGGAAATTGGGTCAAAATTGCCCAGCTGGGTGGGGTTGAGATCGGTGACGATGTTGAAGTGGGTGCCGGCACGACGATCGACCGTGGTGCATTGGAAAATACCCGGATTGGCGCCGGCGTGATCCTGGATAACCAGATACAGGTAGCACATAACGTTGAGATTGGTGAAAAGACCGCAATTGCTGGTTGTACCGCCATTGCGGGAAGCACTAAAATAGGCAGCCGCTGCACCATCGCCGGTGCGGCGGGTATTACCGGACACCTGTCCATTGCCGACGGCGTACATATCACCGCTATGACTCTGGTTACCAAGTCCCTCACGCAGGCGGGAGCCTACTCCTCGGGTACGGGGATGTCGGATCACCGCAGCTGGAAACGGAATGTCGTACGTTTTGGGCAGCTGGATCAGTTGGCCAAACGCTTGACCACGCTGGAAAAAACGCTAAAAGTTACAGACAAAGATTAAGGTTGAAACTGAATGATGGATGTTACGGAAATCCGGGAATACCTGCCGCATCGGTACCCGTTCCTGTTGGTAGACCGCGTAGTTGAGCTGATTGAGGGCGAATCAATCGTCGCCTATAAGAACGTTACTGTGAATGAGCCCTATTTTAATGGTCATTTCCCCGATCATCCCGTGATGCCCGGCGTGCTGATTATTGAAGCGATGGCTCAGGCCGCTGGCATCCTGGGTTTCAAAACCATGGGGAAAAAGCCGCAAGATGGTTCTATTTACTATTTTGTCGGTTCGGATAAACTGCGCTTTAAGCGTCCGGTTGTTCCGGGAGACCGTTTGCAGCTGGAAGCTAAAATTGTTTCGGAAAAGCGTGGCATCTGGAAGTTTGATGTACGCGCCACCGTTGATGGCCAGTTAGCCAGTTCCGCGACCATACTCTGTGCAGACAGGAAAGTGTAATCTTGATTCATAACCAGGCGATCGTAGACCCCAAAGCCCGCATTGCTGATGATGTGGAGATTGGCCCATGGACGGTAATCGGGCCCGATGTCGAGATCGCGTCCGGCACGCGGATCGCTTCCCATGTGGTTGTGCAGGGGCCTACCCGCATCGGTCGCAATAACCGGATATTCCAGTTTGCGTCTGTGGGTGAAGAGTGCCAGGACAAAAAATATCGCGGCGAACCCACCCGGCTTGAAATCGGTGATAATAATATCATCCGTGAAGGTTGTACCCTGCACCGGGGTACGATCCAGGACCAGGGTCTCACCAGCATTGGCAGCGATAACCTACTGATGGCCTATGTGCATGTCGCCCACGATTGTGTGGTTGGCAACAACATCGTGCTGGCAAACAATGTCGCCCTGGCGGGGCATGTCAGGGTCGGCGACCATGCTATTCTTGGCGGCTTCACTGCGGTGCATCAATTCTGCGTCATCGGGGCCCATGTGATGTGCGGCGCCGGTTCGGTCGTGTTGCAGGATATCCCCGCGTTTGTGTTGGCTAATGGCAACACGGCCAAACCCCATGGTATTAACTCCGAAGGACTGCGGCGGCGGGGTTTTTCAACCCAGGCCATCAGCAGCATCAAGAAAGCCTATCGGGCGATCTACCGTCAGGGTCTGAAACTCGATGAAGCCCTGGTGCTGATCGAGGGGTTACAGAATGATTGCCCGGAGCTGGCCCAGCTAACCGATTCGCTGCGGGATTCCAGCCGCGGCATTATTCGCTGAGCGTCGGCGGCGTGCGTATTGCGCTGGTTGCCGGTGAAGCATCCGGCGATATCCTGGGTAGCGGTCTGATCCGCGCCATTCGTGAGCAACATCCTGACGTGACTTTTGAAGGTATCGGCGGTCCGCTGATGCTGGCCGAAGGTATGCGCAGCGAGGTTCCGATGGAGCGTCTGTCGGTTATGGGCCTTGTCGAGGTCCTGGGCCGGTTGCGTGAACTACTCGGGATACGGCGCAAGCTGGCGCGTGACTGGCTGGCGAATCCGCCGGACCTGTTTATCGGTATCGACGCCCCGGATTTTAATCTCTCGTTGGAGCGTACTCTGCGTGAAGGGGGGGTTCCTACCGCGCACTATGTGAGCCCTTCGGTCTGGGCCTGGCGACGGGGCCGCTTGAAAGGCATCGCGCGCTCGACCGATCTGATGCTCTGCCTGTTTCCTTTTGAAGCGCAATTCTATGCCGATGCGGGTGTCGACGCCCGTTTTGTCGGCCATACCCTGGCGGATCAGTTACCGCTTGAGCCCGACGTAGCCGGAGCCCGGGCGCGGCTTGGGATTACCGATAACGAACCCCGGGTGGCCCTGTTACCCGGCAGTCGGGGCGGTGAGGTTAAATTACTCGCACCGCTGTTTCTGGAAGCGGCCAGACGCTGCAGCGCTCAGAAACCGGATTTGCGCTTTTTATTGCCTGCCGCCAACGACAGCCGCTATGAACAACTGGCCGCACTGTTGCAGGCGATGGATATTCCGGTGCAGTTGCTTCGCGGACAATCCCGGGATGCGATGCTGGCATCCGATGCGGTGTTGATGGCTTCGGGAACCGCTGCGCTGGAAGGTATGCTGCTGAAAAAGCCGCTGGTGGTTGCCTACAAGATGGCGCCCCTGAGCTATGCCATCATCTCCCGCCTGTTGAAAGTACCTTACGTTTCGCTGCCAAACCTGCTGGCCGATGCGCCGCTGATTCCCGAGTTGCTGCAGGATCAGGCGACCCCGGATGCATTAGCCGCAGCCTTGCTGAAGCAGCTTGATGATGGGGCCCATCGTCAGGCGCTGTGCCAGCGCTTTACCGAACTGCACCAGCAGTTGCGACGCGATGCCAGCCATGAAGCCGCCAAAGCGGTCCTGGAGCTGGCGCTGACTCAATCTGCTTTAAGGCACGCGTAATCATGGCAACGTCCTCCCAGACTAAACCCTCCACCAGCTCCGCCGCTAAGACGTTGCCTGCCTTTGTGTGCCAGGTTGCAGGTCGTATCGCCGGGGTGGATGAGGTCGGGCGCGGCCCGCTGGTGGGCGATGTGGTAACGGCGGCGGTGATACTTGATCCCGAGCGGCCGATTGCGGGGCTGGCTGACTCGAAGAAATTAACCGAAAAACGCCGCCTGGCCCTGTATGACATGATCTGTGCTAATGCGCTGGCATTCTGCGTTGCGCGGGCCAGTGTCGAGGAGATCGACCGGCTGAATATTCTGCATGCCACGATGCTGGCGATGCAGCGCGCGGTCGAGGGGTTGGCCATCAAGCCCGACCATGTCCTGGTGGATGGCAATCGTTGCCCCGTCCTGACCTGTTCCAGCGAAGCCGTCGTCAAAGGCGATGCCCGGGTTGCCGAGATCAGTGCAGCGTCAATTCTGGCTAAAGTCACCCGCGACCGGGAGATGGTTGAACTTGAAGCGCGCCACCCCGGTTACGGCTTTGCCAAGCATAAAGGCTATCCCACCGCCGCTCATCTTGAGGCGCTGCGCCGCCTTGGGCCGCTTGCCGAACACCGGCGCTCGTTTGGTCCGGTCAAAGCACTGCTCTAGAGCATAGGTCGTTGCCACCGATGACCGGCTACGCTGCGAATCGATCCATTCAGACAGACAGCAGCCCGATCGGTACGCTACCTGACCTGGAGTTAATCTCGATACGGTGCTGTAGTCGCCGCCCCGTCGCGCTATAATGTGCGGCTTCCTTTTCTCTACTCAGCAGTGATCCGTCATGACCGCTCCCCGATTTGTCCATCTGCGTACCCACTCTGAATTCTCGCTGGTTGATGGCCTGCTGCGTGTCAAGGAACTGGTAAAAGCGGCCGCGGCCGACGGCATGCCGGCTGTCGCGCTGACCGATCAGACCAATTTCTATGCGCTGCTCAAATTTTACTCGGCGGCGATCGGTGCCGGCATCAAACCCATCTGTGGCGCGGATCTGTGGATCGCCAATCGTGAAGACCCCACCGACACCCCGCATCGGATCACCCTGCTGGTCAAAGATGCCATTGGTTATCGCGGCTTGTCGGAACTGATCGCCCGTGCCTATCAGGAGGGGCAGGGTTTACTGCCCGAACGTGCGGTGGTTAAACCGGAGTGGATCGCGGAAAAGTCCCAGGGTCTGATCGCCCTCTGTGGCGGTAAGCAGGGCGAGATCGGTGCTGCGCTGCTCGCAGGACGCTCGCAGGACGCTCGCCGGCTGCTGGATGAATGGATGGAGGTGTTTCCCGGTGCCTTTTACCTCGAATTGCAACGAACCGGGCGTGCCAACGATGAGCGCTGTCTGCATGCCTGCCTGGGGCTGGCCAGTGAAACCGGTTGTCCGGTGGTTGCCACCAATGAAGTGATGTTTTTAACGGCGGATGACTTTGATGCGCACGAAGCGCGGGTCTGCATCAACCAGGGGCGGGTATTGGAAGACCCGCGCCGTCCCCGCGATTACAGTGAGCAGCAGTATTTCCGCAGCCAGGCGGAGATGGAAGCGTTGTTTGCCGACATCCCGCAGGCGCTGGCCAACAGCGTAGAAATTGCCAAACGCTGCAATATCGAAGTCGAGATGGGTAAATATTATCTGCCCAACAGTCCGATACCCGACGGCATGACCATGGAGGAATTCTTCACCAAAACCTCCGAGGATGGTTTGAACGCGCGCCTAGAGAAAATTCTGGATAAAAACGATCCCGACTATGCCGAGAAACGTAAGGCCTACGACGACCGCCTGACGTTTGAGCTGGATATCATCATCCAGATGGGTTTTCCCGGCTACTTCCTGATCGTTATGGATTTTATCCAATGGTCCAAGCGCAACGATATCCCGGTAGGCCCCGGCCGGGGTTCCGGTGCCGGCTCGCTGGTGGCCTATGTGCTGCTGATCACCGACCTGGATCCCCTCGAATATGACTTGCTGTTTGAGCGCTTTCTGAATCCGGAACGGGTTTCGATGCCCGATTTCGATATCGACTTCTGCATGGATGGCCGGGACCGGGTGATCGACTATGTGTCCCAGACCTATGGGCGTGATGCGGTGTCGCAGATCATCACCTTCGGCACGATGGCGGCCAAGGCGGTCGTGCGGGACGTGGCGCGGGTTCAGGATAAGCCGTTTGGCCTGGCCGATAAGCTTTCCAAGCTGATTCCCTTTGAGGTGGGTATGACGCTTAGTAAGGCGCTCGAGCAGGAACCGGCGCTGAAGGACTTCATCAACTCCAGCGAAGAAGCGCAGGAGATCATGGAGATGGCCTTCAAGTTGGAGGGGGTCACCCGGGGCGTGGGTAAGCATGCCGGTGGTGTTGTTATCGCCCCGACCAAGCTGACCGATTTTGCCCCCCTGTTCTGCGATGAAACCGGCGCCGGTCTGGTGACGCAGTTCGATAAAAATGATGTTGAAGTTGCCGGTCTGGTGAAATTCGACTTTCTGGGCTTGCGGACCCTGACGATTATCGATTGGGCTCTGAAGATGATCCATCATCTGCAGGCCAAAACCAATGAAACGCCGCTGGATATCACCCTGATCAATCTCGAAGAGCCGGCCGTGTACGAGATGCTCAAGCGCGGTGATACCACCGCGGTGTTCCAG